>NZ_JBSWYH010000019.1:0-120365 GCF_056161025.1 Roseibium sp. AWQ4_254 | reverse complement strand
TAACTCCTTAAAACACCCAGCATCTCTACCAGGTATCGCAAGACCAACGCCGCCTACGCTTCCCTTCCTTCATATCATATTGTCAAAGAACAGAGGAAAATCCTCTCAAGCCGCAAACCAAAAACCAGAGAAAATAAACCCAAAACCGAACCCTCAAGCCCGGCCCTCATGAGCCAATTTTCCGGAAGTAAGGTCGCAAAACCCTGTCGCCAGCGACGTTGCCGCCGTCGATGAGCGCGGTTATACGCACACCAAGCATGACCGTCAACACGTGTTTTCGATTTTTTTTGCGAAAAATTCGAGATAGTGGAAGACGGTGGATATTAACCTCTTTTTAGGATCTGAGGCCGCCCGCCACCGCCCCTGGCAACACTCCTGGGCCGTCCGGGACTGGCACCTCTGTCCGCCGCAAAAGACACGGTGTCAGCCAAGGGCTGCGTTGCCAAAGCCCATCAGACGCTGGCCCGCATCCACCACGAGCGTGTGGCCGGTCACTTGCGGTGCTTCAGTTAGATAGAGAACCGCCTCGACGATGTCCTGCGGCCCGAGCCCCACCCCGAGCGGCGTCAATCTCTGGCGGCTGTCGAAATTCTCCTGCGTCTGGTCACTGGGCAGCACCAGTCCCGGCGCCACCGCATTCACCCGGATCTTCCTGGGCCCAAGATCATAGGCCGCCAGGCGGGTTGCCCCCTCCAGGGCAAACTTGCCGCAGAAATAGCTGAAGCGCTCCGGAGACGCGGACCGCATCTGGGTGTCCAGCAGATTGACGATGGCCCCACCCTCCGGAGCCCGGTCCTGATTGGCAAAGGCCTGCATCAGGAAAACCGGGGCGGCTGCGTTGACATTCATCAGGAACTGCCAACTCTCCAATGTGAGATCCTGGAGACTGTCCGTGTTGAACGCCGATGCGGAATTGATCAGGACAGAGACCGGCCCGCCCAAAGCCTCCGCCGCCTCGCTCACAAGCTCTCCGGCAAGCTCAGGCCGGCTCAGGTCCTTTTGAAGCAGAACCGCCCGCCCGCCTGCAGCCGTGATCTCCGCCTGAAGCTGCTGTGCGCCCCGTGATGAGGTGTTGTAATGGAGGGCGAGCGCATAGCCTTTGCTGGCGAGCCCCCGCGCAATGGCCAGCCCCAGACGTTTTCCGGCCCCGGTTACCAGGGCAATCCTGTCCTCTGTCATCTTGTCCCTCCTCTTCAGGGCAACCTGTCTCCCGCCCGGTTCAGGCAAAATCCTGCAGGTTCAAGACCGGCTGGACCCGTGGCACTTCATGACTGCGCACCAGATTGGCCTTGGACAGAACCGCCAAAGTGGCCGCACTGGTCTGGGCCACCCGCACCTCGTCGCGAAAGAGATAAACAGCGCCGGTAAGCTGAACGGTGACCGGCCAGCCCAGCTCCCTCAGCCGGAAGGATTGCAGGATACTGTCGGTCTGGTAACGGATGCGGTCTGGCCCGTCGGGCAAATGCAAGGCAAAGCCAAAGCCCGGATCCACCCAGAGCCGCTCAATTCCGGCGTCGGTGGCCAGCGCAATCCGCTCCTTGAAGAAGGCCAACTGGTGATCGAAAATGTCTTCTGCCGGGGGCAGGTAATCTTCTGAGCGGGCATTGTCGCCCGGCGTATAACACAGCACCACACCGGCCTGATGCCGGGCCACCGCTTCATAGAAGCCAGGGTCATCAACCCGGCCGGTCAGGTTGACCACTCCGGCGCCCGCCTCCATCAGGGCAACGGCGACTTCCGGATGATAGGTCTCCACAGAGACCAGAATCTTGTCCTCTGCCAGCGCCGCCACCACCGGACGCATCCGGTCAATCTGCCTTTCAATGGAGACGATATTGGCGGTCTCGCCGGTGGATTCTGCGCCGATATCGACCATGGCCGCCCCTTCCAGGGTCATCCGGCGGCCCCGGTAGAGCGCGGCTTCAAAGGTGTGGCAGACCGTTTCCCGATAGGTGCTGTCCGGCGACAGGTTCAACACCCCCATCTGATAGGTCCGGTCCTCGAAGCGTTTTCCGAATTTGGGAAACCCGAAGCTGCGGACGGGCGCGTTGAGCGCGTCCTGATACTTGAGCCAGAGGGGCAGGATGCGGTCGGCTGAAATCATGAAAAACTCTTAAAATTGGAAAGCAGGTGACAAAACCGGCGGGTTGTCCAAGACATAGGACCGGAAGGCCCGGGAGCAAGTGTCTCTTTTCAGAAGGCCCGGTGACCAAAGGACGGCCGCGTGCCGGGCAGAGCTGCGTACGCCTCAGGCGCGCTTCCGCCTGATCCGGATGCCCACCCCTGACGCCTCCTGAAAAATCTCCGGTTTGGTCACCTTCACGCTCACCGCATCGGCAAGCGGATGGGTCAGGACAAATTCGGCCACCGCCTCGGCCCAGTCCTCCACCAGATCCACATGGCCGCCTTCGGCTGCCTTGGCCTGCACAAAGGCTACCGTATCGGCATAGGAGACATATTGACCGGTGTCGCGCACGATCTGCCGGTAGCCGCTCACCGTCTCAATCTCCACATCGAAGCGGACCGCCTGGGTGCGGCCCTTCTCGCTGTCCAGAACCCCGATTTCAGCGGGCAGCTCCAAGCCTTCAATCAGGATGATATCCCGGCTGTCTTCTTCCAGACGGGGGCGGGTGGGCGTGTCGGTCATGTTTTGCATCCTGTCGGCAGGCAAAAAGGCTTACCGAAACAGGCTTGTCGCCTTGCCCGCCTGCCGTCAAGCCAAGGAGGGGCCAATTGCCGTCCTCAGGCCCCTCTTTACAGAGCTTTACGGTCCGGCCGTCCTCTGAAAGACTTTAAGGCCTTCAGACTAGACGGCAGGCCGCCGGACTGACAGGGCGTCGACCGCCCGGATCACGCCGCGCAGCTCGGCAAGGCCACGCAACCGGCCAATGGCCGGATAGCCCGGCGTCGAGGTGCCGCCGAAATCGCTCAAAATCCGGTGGCCGTGATCCGGGCGCATGGGCACGACCCTGCCCGTGCGCCGTTCCAGCTGCCTGAGAGCCTGGATGATCCCCACCATATCCAGATCCCCTTCCAGATGCGCATCTTCATAAAAACTGCGGGGATCCGCTTCCCGGCGGGTGGCCCTTAGATGGGCAAAATAGATCCGGTCTCCGAGCGCCGCAGCCATGGCCGCAAGGTCATTGTCCGGATGCGCCCCAAGCGAGCCGGTGCAGAAGGTGACCCCGTTTGCCGGGGAGCTGTTCAGGGCCAGAATGTGCTGATAGTCGGCCAATGTGCTGGCAATGCGCGGCAGCCCGAACAGGGACCGGGGCGGGTCGTCCGGGTGAAGGGCCAGAACGGCGCCCGCCGCCTCGATGTCCGGCAGCACCAGATCCAGAAAATTCTTCAGGTTCTGAAACAGGCCGTCCCGGCTGATGGTCCGGTAGACGTCCAGCCGGGCCCGGAAACTTTCCAGCGTATAACTTTCTTCCGATCCCGGCAGGCCCGCAATGATGGTTGCCGTCAGCCGTGCGCTCTGCTCGTCCGTCATGGTGCTGAAGCGGGCTTCGGCGGCGGCCTTGTCCGCGTCCGAATAATCCTCACCGGCGCCGTCCCGCTTCAAAATGAAGAGATCGAAAGCTGCGTAGGCACTGAACTCAAAGCGGAGCGCGGTGGCGCCATCCGGGAGTTCAAAATCCAGATCCGTGCGGGTCCAGTCGAGCACAGGCATGAAATTGTAGCAAATCGTTTTGATGCCCTGCCGGGCAAGCGCCTTTGCGGTTTCGGCCCAGTTCCGGGCCAGCTGCTCCCAGCCCGGCGCACCGGTCTTGATGTCCTCGTGGACCGGAATACTCTCCACGACCTCCCACGTCAGCCCGGCCGCCTCGATCATCCGGCGGCGCGCGGCAATCTCCTCTTCCGGCCAGAAGGTTCCGTTCGGGATCTCGTGCAGGGCGGTGACGATGCCTGTTGCGCCGCTCTGACGCACATCCTTCAGGGAAACCGGATCATTTGGGCCGAACCAGCGCCAGCTCTCAATCATTTCATCTGTTCTTTCGTCAAGGGGCCGAAGCGGAAGGCGTATAGAGATAGCCGTCAAACTCCGGATCACCGACATCGGACAGGTCCAGAAGCGTCAGACGGACATTTTCCAGATGCTGCCACATGGCCAGGCGGGCCTGCTCGGCATTGCGGTGGCGCAGGGCTTCCAGAATCACCGCGTGATCATCCAGCCATTTGGTCCGGTAACTGAGATCGAAAATCCGGTCATGAAGCCGGGCCCACATGGAACTGGTCTCGCGCTTGCGCCACAGATCCTCCACCTGGTCGACCAGAACACTGTTCTGTGTGGCTTCAGCGATCTTGAGATGGAACTGCCGGTCGGCGAGGTAGTCCTCCTTGCCGGTCTCAATCGCCCGGCGCTCCATTTCCAGCGTCTCGCGCAGCTGCACAATGTCGTTCTTGGTGATCGTGGCTGCGGCAAAGCCGGCAATGCTGCTTTCCAGAAGCTGGCGCGCCTGAAGAAGTTCAAACGGACCGAAATCCGTCTTTTGAACCTTCAGCGAGATCTTTTCGCCATCGGCCACATAGCTGCCGGAGCCTTTGCGCACATCGAGATAGCCCTCAATTTCCAGCATGATGAAGGCTTCGCGCACAAGCGAGCGGCTGATCCCCAGTTCTTCGGAGATCTGCCGTTCGGTCGGAAATTTGTCCCCGGGCTTATAGCTTTCATCGGCGATCCGGCGGGCCAGAAGCCCCGCAATTTCCTGATAGCGGCGTTTGGAGGTGTCGCCGCTCATGAGGCTTTCCTTGCCGTCGCCGTCCCGCCCGCGATGTCGTGGTAATAGTCCGCCAGAATATGGAACGCCTTTTTGCGCGTTGTCTTATCCGCTGCGATCAGCCCTTTGTGATTATAGCCGTTCTGAAACATGTTCTGCCGCCGCTCCACGCGGAAATCATACAGAATCCACGGGGACATGCCCTTGATATAGTCCAGCTTGCGCAGCGCTGCGATCTGCCAGCGGTAGACATCGGCCATATAGTCCTCGCTGAACAGACCCGTTTTCGGCCCCTTTGGACCGATGACCCCGTCCGCCCCGGTCTCGGAAATCACGACCGGCCGGTCCGGGTTCGAATTCTCGCCAATGGCCACCAGATCCTCGAAATTCTCTTCATACCAGCCGTAATATTCGTTCAGGCCAATCACGTCGATATGGGCGGCAAGACGATCCTCGATCCGGTTCTGGGTGTGGTTGACGAGGCAGGCGGCCGATGCCAGCCGGGTCGGGTCGAGACGTTTTGCCGTTTCAGCAAGCCCTTGCATGAAGGCCAGGCGGGCATCCGTGTCCGGGTTCTCATTGCCCACCGACCAGATAATGACGCTGGCCCGGTTGCGGTCCCGCTTGATCAGTTCGCTGAGCTGATTTTCCGCATCCCGGTACGTCGCCGGGTTGGCAAAATCAATGGCCCAATAGACCGGAATTTCTTCCCAAAGCAGAAAGCCCAGTTCGTCGGCAATCTCAGCTGCGCGCTCGTGATGCGGATAATGGGCAAGGCGCAGATAATTGCAGCCAAGGTCCCCGGCATCGGCAAAGCGGCGGCGCAAATCGTCTTCGCAGGTGACTTTGCCTGCCGCAGCATCATCCTCATGGACGGAAATGCCGCGCAAGAACAGCGGCTTGCCGTTCAGAACAATGTCCGTTCCCCGGCGCTCGATCTGGCGGAAGCCGACCCGGTCGCTGACCCTATCCGCGCCGTAACGCAGCTCGATGTCATAAAGCACCGGCGTTTCCGGGTTCCACAGATCCGGCGCGGCGGGCAGGGTAACCGACCCCTTGCCGTCTGTGACCGGGACGGCGATGTCCACCCCGAGGCCCGGGATTTTCAGACGGGCCTCGCCCACCTGCGGGCCGCAGACTTCGATTTCGGCGCGAATATGTGAGTAGGTGCCATCGGGCACCAGATGCACAAAGACATCCTTGATCAGGCTGTGCGGGGTCTCGAAAAACGAAACCTCCCGGTAGATCCCGCCATAATTGAACCAGTCCGTATTGCGCATGGGCACCCTGTCGAGGGTGCGGGTGTTGTTGACGCAGGCCATGATCCAGTTGCGGCCCGGGCGCAGTTTCCCGGTCAACTCCACGCAAAACGGCGTCGACGCGCCGTAATGATTTCCGAGGAACTCCCCGTTCAGAAAAATCTTGCAGTCGTAACTTGCCGCGCCGAAGCGCAGGAACTGGCGTTTCTGCGGGTCGGGTGTGCCCATGTCGAGCGGGCGCGTATACCAGGCACTGCCCTCAAAGAAATACCATTTTTCCTTGAGCATGGCCCAGTTGGAGGGCACCGGAACGGTTTCGCCCATATAAGGATCATAATCCCAAGGCTCCGTCCGGTTTTCAGGGGCCTCCGGCAGCATGGAGAACCATTTCTGCCGGAGGCCAGTGTCAAGTAGATCAACGCAGAAGGTCCAGTCTCCGTCGAGGCTTTCCAGTGCCCGGCCGCCTGTGAAAATCAGACACTCATGGTTCAACGACTGGGTGTTGAAGGGACGGTCATAGTCTTCATCATGCAATGCCTGCAGGGCATTGTCGGCGAGATGCGAGCGTTCGAGCATTCTGGAGCCTCCGGACGGGACCTGCGTTGACTTTAAGGAGCGATCGCCTTGATACGCCCGATCAGGTCAGCCACCACCGGTGACTTCTTGGCCGCTTCTTCATGCATCGGCAGAACGGCTTCGATGAACGGGCCCTTTTCCACTTCGATGAATTTCACACCAAGCTCGTTCTTGGCCGTTTCCACGGCGGCCGCGCTCATGGCATCCCACTGCTCGCGATGGAAATCCATGGATTCCTTGGCAGCTTTCTGCAAGGCGGCCTTGTGCTCGTCCGACAGATCGTTCCAGCTTTTGGTCGAGATCATCACGACTGACGGGATCATTGTGTGGCCGTCATCTGAATAGACCTTGGCCACTTCCCCGTGGCGGGCAGAGGTCAGCGCCATCGGATTGTTTTCCGCCCCATCGACAACGCCCTGCTGCAGCGCGCTGTAAAGCTCGCCCCAGGCAATCGGGGTCGGGTTGCCACCCAGCAACTCCACCATGCGGATGGCGGACGGGCTCGGCTGAACGCGGATTTTCATGCCCTCAAGATCGGCCGGGGAGCGGATTTCCTTATTGGCGTAAAAAGACCGTGCGCCTTCAATGTAAAAGGCCAGCCCGATAAAGCCCTTGTCCTCGGATGCTTTCAGGATGTCCGCGCCGATTTCGCCACTCAGCACATCGTAATAGTGATCCGCATTGACGAAGATATACGGCAGGTTCAACGCCCCGTAGGATTCCTCAAACGCTTCCAGCTCCGAGGCATTGGAGCGCGCCATGTCCAACGACCCGTTCTGCATCAACTCCATGGATTCCCGCTGGGTGCCCAGCTGGGCGTTGGCGTAGATGCGGATCTTCAGATCGCCATTTGTGGCTTCCTCCACGCGCTCGGCCATGTATTCCATGGATTTGTGCAGCGGATGATCTTCCGGGTTGTTGTGGTTGAGACGCAGGGTCTTGGCCTGGGCCGCAGACCCCATGGCAACAACGCCTGCAGCCATAACGGCCGCGAGCTTCACGAATTTCATCTTGTATCCTCCCTAGAGCAGTGTGCGTTCTTTTGAGCGCTCACAGATGCTCGGCTACGTTCAAGGTGGTCAACGTTTCCACACACAGCCGGTGCGGCTGCCCATGGGGTGACCGGGTGCATCCTGGCCAGAAAGGCCGCCCAAAAGGCTGGCTGCCGGGTGCGGATCTCGCAGCACTCCTCGCCGCGGATTTGGAATTGTTCGTCCAATTTCCAAAATCAGTCAACCTTTTTTGGCAAATTGGTTGACCAATTTGATTTCATGGCGCATTTCTATCGCAGCCGCGACCTGCGAGCGTCAGCGCCGCCCGGCGTTGCCTACCGGTTTGGGAGGAAAACCGTGACCATGATCACCCGGGGGGTGGACCTTGTGCTCCGCCTCGTCATCACCCTTGCATTTGCTGTTCTGGTGGCCTGCGTCATCTGGCAGGTCGTCTCGCGCTATGTGCTGGAAAGCCCGAGCACCGTGACCGACGAAATGGCCCGGTTCCTGTTCATCTGGGTTGCCCTGCTGGGCGGGGCCTATACGCTCGGCCAGCGCCGCCATCTGGCCATTGATCTTCTGCCGCAGATCACGCGCGGCGCTCTCCGCAAGGCCATCAACGGCGCCATCATTGCCGCCATCGGCACATTCGCGGCTCTGGTCATGCTCTATGGCGGCCTTGATCTGGTGAACCGGACGCTGGAGACCGGCCAGGTCTCTCCGGCGCTACGCCTGCCCATGGGCCTTGTCTATATCGCGATCCCGTTCTCCGGGATCTGCATTCTCTATTACTGCCTGACTTTTCTGGGCGACCTCTTGCGGGACGGCCGTGGACCGAATGATCAGGATGGCGTGCCACGTCCCGGTGGCCCGCTGGATTAACCGGTCCGCATTTGGGAGATCTTCATGGATATTCAGTCAGTCCTGGTGCTGTTCGGGACCTTTGCCCTGCTCATGATCCTGGGCGTGCCGATTGCCTTTTCCATTGGCCTGTCGGCCTTTGCCACATTTCTCTTGTTCATGTCCTTCGACCAGTCGGTCTATATTGTTGCGCAGCAAGTGGCCTCCGGACTGGACAGCTTCACGCTCCTGGCCATTCCCTTCTTCATTCTGGCCGGCAACATCATGAACCGGGGCGGCATTGCCATGCGGCTGATCGAGTTTGCCAAGGTGCTTGGCGGACGCCTGCCCGGGGCGCTCGCCCATTGCAACGTCATCGCCAACATGATGTTCGGTTCGATCTCCGGCTCTGCGGTCGCGTCCGCAGCCGCTGTCGGCGGCGTGATGGCACCCCTGCAGAAAAAGGAGGGTTATGACCCGTCCTACAGCGCGGCCGTCAACATCGCGTCCTGCCCGACCGGGCTGCTGATCCCGCCAAGCTCCACCTTTATCGTCTATTCCCTGATCACCAACGGCACCTCCGTTGCAGCCCTGTTTGTGGCCGGCTATGTGCCGGGCATTCTCATGGGGCTCAGCCTGATGGTGGTGGCAGGTTTCATCGCCAAGCGGCGCGGATATCCTGTCGCCGAGCGGCCGAGCGGACCGGAGATCGTCAGGAAAGCGGCCGATGCCATGCTGCCTCTCGGGCTGATTGTCATCGTGATGGGCGGGATCATTGGCGGCATCTTCACCGCGACAGAAGCCTCCGCTGTTGCCGTGGTCTACACGCTGTTTCTGGCGGTGATCTGGTACCGGGAAATCGGCTGGCGGGATCTGCCCGGGATCGTTCTGGAAAGCGCGGTCACAACCTCCATCGTGCTGTTGATGATTGGCTGTTCCATTGCCATGTCAAAGGCCATGGCCTTTGCCGATATTCCCTATGCGATTTCGGATGCGCTTCTGGATTTGTCCGAAAATCCGATTGTGCTCTTGCTGATCATCAACATCGCGCTTCTGATCGTGGGCACCTTTATGGACATGACCCCTGCGCTGCTGATCTTCACCCCGATCTTCCTGCCCGTGGTGGAAGATCTGGGCATGGACCCGGTGCATTTTGGTGTGGTCATGACGTTCAATCTGTGCATTGGCATCTGCACGCCGCCCGTGGGCTCGGCGCTGTTTGTTGGCTGTTCGGTCGGCGGGGTGAAAATCGGCGACGTCATCAGACCAATGTTCGGCTTTTACGGAGTTCTTGTCGCCCTTCTGCTGGTGGTCACGTATTTTCCGTCGATCAGCCTGTTCCTGCCGCGTCTGCTGCTTGGTTACCAAGGATAAGAGATGAAGGCCCTTCACAACTGGACGCTTCAGGATAGAACGGCCACCGGCCTCAGCCTGCTAGTCGAGACACGGCACCGGTTTTCCATTGATGTGCTGGAGACAGACCTCATCCGCATCAGTCTGCAGAAGGATGGTGGCCGCAGGATGGACCGGACCTGGGCGATCGCGCCGGACGGCGATGTGCCGTTTGAAGGCCGTCTCCGGGAGGACACCAGCGGGTTTTCCTGTCCCGGCTTCCGCCTTGAAGAGCGGGCGGAGGGCCTTACCCTTGAGACGGGCAAACTGCGCCTGACAGTCCAAAAGCCGCTCGCCCTTATATGGGAAGCCCGGGAAAGCCCGGATCATGACTGGCAGGAAATCGCCCGCGACCGGGCCCAGAACGCCTATATGATCGGCCGCCGGGACCATCGCAATCAACACTATTTGAGCCGGACCAGCGGCGGGCACATCTATGGCCTTGGCGAAAAAGCCGGTCCGCTGGAGCGTTCCGGCCGCCGCTTTGAAATGCGCAATCTGGATGCGCTCGGCTATGACGCTCAAAGCACCGATCCGCTCTACAAGCACATTCCTTTCACGCTCACCGACCTGGGCCCGTTCGGCGCCTATGGCCTGTTTTATGACACGCTGGCCCCGTGCTGGTTTGACCTTGGCAACGAGAAGGACAATTACCACCAGCCTTTCCGCGCCTTCCGGGCAAGTGATGGGGATCTGAACTATTATTTCAGCTGGGGCCCAACGGCTCTTTCCGTTGTCAAACGGCACCACTGGCTGACCGGCGGCACCGCGTTCATGCCCCGCTGGGGGTTTGGCTATTCCGGGTCCACAATGGCCTATACGGATTCCGACAATGCCCAGGAGCGGCTGCAGGGGTTTCTGGCCCGGCTCAAACAGGAAGACATGCCCTGCGACAGCTTTCAGCTTTCGTCCGGCTACACCGCGATTGATGGCAAACGCTATGTCTTTCACTGGAACACCCAGCGGTTTCCGGATGTAGAGGCCTTTACTCAAGCCTACGCAGATGCGGGCATTCATCTGGTAGCCAACATCAAACCTGTCTTGCTTCAGGACCATCCGCTTTATGATGACGTTGCCCAAAAGGGCCTGTTCATCCGCGACAGCGAAACCGGCGCTCCCGAACACTCCCCCTTTTGGGACGGCACCGGTTCCCATCTCGATTTCACCAATCCGGCAACCATTTCCTGGTGGCAGGCCAATCTGAAAGACAAGCTGTTCGACAAGGGCATCCACTGCACCTGGAACGACAACAATGAATATGAAGTCTGGGATGATGAGGCGGTCTGCGACGGGTTCGGTGCGCCGCTGCCGGTCAATCTGATCCGGCCACTGCACAGCCAGCTGATGACACGGGCGTCTTTTGAGGCCCAGAGGAAAGCGCAGCCCGGCAAGCGGCCCTATCTGATTTCCCGCTGTGCAGCGCCCGGCACCCAGCGCTATGCCCAGACCTGGACCGGCGATAATTTCACCAGCTGGGAGACGCTGCGCTGGAACATTCCCATGGGGCTCGGCCTCAGCCTGTCGGGTTTTTACAATATTGGTCATGATGTCGGCGGCTTTGCCGGTCCCCGGCCGGAGCCGGAACTGTTCCTGCGCTGGGTGCAAAACGGGATTTTCCATCCCCGCTTCACGATCCATTCCTGGAACGACGACGGCACGGCCAATGAACCCTGGATGTATCCGGAAATCACGTCTCATGTGCGCGCGGCATTAAAGCTGCGCGCCCGGCTGATCCCGTATCTTTATACCCAGCTCTACCGGGCCGTGACCGAAGGTGAACCGATCCTGCGGCCCCTGTTTCTGGACCATCCGGACGATCCGGCTTGCCGGGAGACTGAATTCGACTTCCTGCTCGGCCGGGACCTGCTGGTGGCTACAGTGGTTGAAAAAGGAGCCACATCGCGCCGGGTCACGCTGCCTGCAACTTCGGAGGGCTGGTGGGCCTTTGACGGCAGCCTGTGGTCCGCAGGCGGGACCACGCTGGATGTTCCGGTTGGCCCTGAGACGATCCCGCTTTTTGTGCGCGGCGGCACCGTTCTGCCTTTTGGCGGCGCCAGCGCCCGTTCCGATGCGGCCTCGGACACTGAACGAACCTGGCGCCTTTATCCGCAGCCGGAAGGGACCGCGCCCCGCCGGTCACTCGGCTATGACGATGACGGCACTTCAACCACGGCCCTGGACGGCAGTCATTGCCTGACCCGGTTTGACCTTGCCCGCACAGATGGCCGGGTATCCCTGTCCTGGGAGCGGTCCGGCACCTGGTCCCCGGCCTATTCCAACATCACGCTTTGGTGTGCCAGCCCAGACCCGCTTGAGGTCAATGGTGCCGAGCACACTTCAGGTGATACATTTTCCTTCTCTCAACACCCGTGATCCCATGACCCAACCGTCTTCGACCCTCCAAACCGTTTCTTACGACCGGACTGGCCTGCGCCCCCGGCTGCTGCATATTGGCTTCGGTGCCTTCGCCAAGGCCCATTTGCTGGTCTATCATGACGAGATGCTCCGCAAGACCGGAACCGACTGGGGGGTGATCGTCAGCCGGCTGAATTCCGGCGCGGAGGAATTGACACAGCTGGACGCCGCAGACGGGCTGTTCACGGTTGGCGAGATGGCCGGTGATACCCTTTCGGTGCGCAGCATCGGCGCTGTCATCGCAACCCGGCATCCCAAACGTGATGGGGCGGCAGCCCTGCTGGCGGACATTGCCGGGCCGGATCTGAAGCTGATCACACTCACCATTACCGAAAAGGGCTATTGCCTCTCCGGAGGCCAGCTTGACCGGACCAACCCGGCCATTGCCGCCGATCTGGCCTCTGACGGCCCTCCCACAACCGCTATCGGGTTTCTGACGCTCGGGCTGGAACAGCGCATGGCAGCCGGCCTTGGCGGCCTGACCATCCTGTCCTGTGACAACCTGCCCGCCAATGGCACATTGTGCCGTCAGGCCGTTCTGGATTTTGCCCGGGACCGGGATCCGGCGCTGGAAACCTGGATCGCCACCGAATGCCGCTTTCCCTGTTCCATGGTCGACCGGATCACCCCCGCCATGACGGACGCCTCCCGCGCCAAACTGGAAAGCGCGCTTGGGCGGCTCGATCCGGCCGGGATTCTGTGCGAACCCTTCCGCCAATGGGTGATTGAAGACAGTTTTGCCGGTGTGCGCCCAGCCTGGGATCTCGCAGGAGCCCAGTTCGTCGCGGATGTGGCACCGTTTGAGGAGATGAAACTTCGGCTCCTGAATGGCACCCACTCTTTCCTGGCCTATCTCGGCGCCCTGGCGGGCAAGGAAACCATCGCTGACTGCATGGCCGATCCGGTGTTTCTGGCCGCCGCACGGAGCTTGATGCTGGCCGAACAGGCCCCGACGCTCGACGTGCCGGAAGGGGTGGATGTCACCGCCTATGCGGATGCCCTGATCAGCCGGTTTTCCAATTCCGCCCTGCGCCACAAGACCACACAGATCGCCTCCGATGGCAGCCAGAAACTGCCGCAAAGGCTGCTCGCCCCGATCCGGCAGAACATGGCCGCCGGGCGCAGCTGGGATTTGTCCTCCTGTGCAGTGGCCGGCTGGATGCTCTATTGCAGAGCCAGGTCGGAGACCGGTGCGCCTCTGCCGGTGAATGACCCGCTGGCGGAGCGGATCGCCGGACTTGCACAGGAGGCGGACGGGTCCGCCTATGTGGAACGGATGCTGGCCCTTCAAGACGTCTTCGGCGCCGATCTGCCCGGATCCAGCGCTTTTGTCAGCGGGGTCCAGTCCGCTTTTGAGCGCCTGTCCTCCGGCGGGGTCTCGCAAACCCTTTCTGATGCGCTTGTCTGACAGGATCTCCCGACATGCCACAGCCCTTTCTCGGACCGGATTTTCTGCTCGACACTCCGGCCGGCCGCCGCCTCTATCACGAAGTTGCCGCGCCTTTGCCGATCATCGATTTTCACAACCATCTGGATCCGGCCGCTATTGCCGACAACCGGACCTGGTCTTCGCTGGGAGAAATCTGGCTGGAGGGAGATCACTACAAATGGCGCGCCATGCGCTGGAACGGTGTTGACGAAGACCGGGTTTCAGGCAGCGCAAGCTACCGGGAAAAGTTCAATGCCTTCGCCGGGACCATCCCCCATTGCGCCGGCAATCCGCTCTATCACTGGACCCATCTTGAGCTGAAGCGCTATTTCGGCTGGCACGGGGTGTTCGGCCCGGAAACGGCTGATGAGGTCTGGTCCACCGCTCAGGAGCAGCTCTCCGCCCCCAGCCACAGCGCCCGAGGCTTGCTCAAGCAGATGAATGTCCACTATGTCGGCACGACCGATGATCCGTGCGACCCTCTGGCGTTTCATGCCAGGGCGCAGGCGGACCCGGATGTTCCCTTTCAGGTGGCCCCGAGCTTCCGTCCGGACAAGACCTTCACCCCCTCGGCTGAGGGCTTCTCCGCCTATTGCGTAGCGCTGGAAAGCGCCTCGGGAGTGAAGATTGCGCGGTTTGACGATCTCATTGCCGCGCTTTTGAACCGGCTTGACCACTTTGCCGCCCATGGCTGCCGGGCATCGGACCATGGCCTCAACGAGCTGGCCCCTTTCGCCCTGCGCAGAGGCCCGGACCTGGATGCGATCCTGCAAAAGGGACTAGACGGCGGCACGGTCTCCCGGCAGGACGACGCGGATTTCAAGGCGGCGGTCTTGATCGAACTGGGCGTGGCCTACGCCAGGCGCAAGATCGTGATGCAGCTGCATATCGGCGCTTTCCGCAATCAACGGCACGCCTTGTTCGACCGGCTTGGCCCGGATGCGGGCGGCGATTCCATTTCCGATGAGGCCATCGGCCGGCCGCTGAACGCGCTTCTGGACCAGATCGACCGGCGCAGCGGTCTTCCGCGCACCATCATCTACTGCCTGAACCCCGCCCTGAACGAGGTGCTGGTGACAACGGCGGGCAATTTTCAGGACGGTTCGGAGCCGGGCAAGATCCAGTCCGGTCCGGCCTGGTGGTTCAACGACCAGCTGGACGGGATGGAACGGCATCTCACCCAGGTGGCGCAGATGGGGCTGCTCTCCCGCTTCATTGGCATGCTGACCGATTCCAGATCTTTCCTCTCCTTTCCAAGGCATGACTATTACCGGCGCCTTGTCTGCCGGATCACCGGCCGCTGGATCGAGGAGGGCAGTCTGCCGGATGCCCCGGATCTGACTGACGGCTTGATCCGGCGCATTTGCCACGGCAATGCCCGGGACTGGTTCCTGGGATAACGGCGGGCGGGCCGGTTCTGGATTCGACGCTGGCTGCGGCGCCAAAGAGAACAACGCGGCCGCTTTGGATCTTGCCCCCCCCTTCAAAGGACCTGATTGCTGCCCTTCCGGCTTTATCCTATCATTACACCTTGACTGCCTCTGCCTGCCCCGGCGGAGGCCGTGAGGGAGGAGTGGTTTGGCATGACAGCAACGCACGAGCCTTGGCTCGTTGCGCTTTCCCTGGTGATGGCCTTTCAGGGAAGCTTTGTTGGTTTGAGCCTGGCGCTTCAGGTCCGCCATGCGGTTGACCCGAGGCGCCGTCTGCTATTGACCGGAGCGGCCCTGACCCTCGCTCTGGCGATCTGGTCGATGCATTTTGTCGGCATACTTGCGATCAAGTTCCCCCTAGGCGTGGGCTTTCTCATCCTACCGACCCTGCTCTCGTTTCTGATCTGTGTTCTGGTTGTTGGCATGGCCGTGTTCACCGCCAGCAACCGCCGCCTCACGCCTTTGCGTCTCGGGCTGTCCGCTTTCGTGATGGGGGCCGGTATCTGCACCATGCACTATCTGGGCATGTACTCCCTGCACATCTCCTTGCATATGACCCATAATCCAGCCTATGTGCTGGCCAGCTTCCTGATCGCATTCAATGCGGCCGGACTGTCGCTGTGGCTTCTGTTCGGCCTTGGCAAGCGCCCGCCGCTCGTGGTCTCTGCCGCCGTAATGGCGCTTGCCATCTCCGCAATGCACTATACCGCCATGGCCGGTTTGCGCTATGAGCTGGCGCCCGCAGCGGGAACAGTGTCGGCGCCTTCGCTCGGTCCGGGCACCCTGGCCATCCTCGTGTCCTGCGTTGCCTTTCTTGTCTCGGGCCTGTTTCTGCTGACGCTGGTGCCGCCGGACAAAGAAAACGCCAAGGCTGGCCGGACAACGCCAGACCTCGCTCAGGCGCCTCCGGCAAGCGCAGAAGATCCTCAGTCCGGCGCCAGCCAGGAAGCCGCCCCCAAAAGCGCTGCCGGACTTCAGGCGGCAGGCGCCAAAGCCCGGCCCACCTCGCCGATCCTCCGGCGCACCCTGCCGATTGAGCGGGACGGGCACAAAGCCCAGATCGGCATGGCCGAGATTGCCGCAATCCACGCGGATGCCCATTACACGAAACTCTATGACGGCGAACGGGAGTTCTTTTGCCCGCTGTCCATCAGCGAAGCCGAACAGCAACTCGACCCGAAACTGTTCAAACGGGTTCACCGGAGCCATATCGTCAACCTGTCCCGGGTGGCCAGTTTCAAACGGTCGGGAGATGGCGGTGTGCTGGTTCTGGAAGGGGCAGACGGGCAGACCGTTCCCGTCAGCCGGTCCAGATGGAGCCGGATCCGGGACCGCTTGACCGCGCTTGCAGATGCGGCAGAGCCCCCCTCCAGCCATCCCGCCGCAGCGCAATAATGCCGCCATGTCTTCCGCTTTAAGGGCGTAGATTGGCCAATAGGCGTCTGCGTCATCAAATACGGCCCAATGGTAACCTGCAGAAGCCGGCCTTCACCGCCAGCACACTTTCTTTATAGAATTGAAGGACATCCGGACAAACAGGCAAACGCATCTCATGAATTGCGTAAGGGTTGCTGACGCAGTTCGTGCAGCCCGCAACGTCACCCGTTTATTCAGCCCCGCATCCGGTGCGCGATCCCTTGCAGGTGCGCCGCAACATTCATCACCCTCTATGCATGCGACGATCTGTCATGCATGGCAGCGTTGCATCGTTGGCCGGTCTCCCTGTTTGCCGGACGCGCCCAGGGAGCCCCGCCGAAAGCCGGGCCGTTCCGGCGTGAGAGGGAGGAGACAAACGTGATCCCCGGTGAATTCACTTACCACCGTCCATCATCTGTGGCCGAGGCCGTTGCCATTCTGGCCAATCATGGTGACGAAGCCCGCCCGCTGTCGGGTGGGCACAGCCTGATCCCCATGATGAAACTGCGCATGGCCGCACCCGAACATCTTGTTGATCTCGGAGGCATTGAAGACCTCAAGGGCATTGAAGACACGGGCGGGACGATCACCATCGGATGCATGACCACACAGCATGAGCTGATCGGTTCGGAACTGCTTGGCGAAAAGCTGCCGATTATCCGGGAAACCTCCCTCCTGATCGCAGATCCTCAAATTCGCTATCTCGGCACGCTGGGCGGCAATGTGGCAAATGGCGATCCGGGCAACGATATGCCTGCGCTGATGCAGTGCCTGAATGCGTCTTATGTGCTGACCGGTCCGGGCGGTGCCCGGGACGTTCCCGCACGGGAGTTCTATGAAGCCGCGTATTTCACCGCCCTAGAGCCGGAAGAAATCCTGACAGCGGTCAAGATCCCGGTTCCCCCGGCGGGCCACGGCTATGCCTATGAAAAACTGAAGCGCAAAGTTGGCGACTATGCCACCGCCGCTGCCGCGGTTGTGCTGACCATGACCGGCGGAACTGTTTCAAGCTGCGCCATTGCCCTCACCAATGTGGCCGACACACCCCTCTATGCCGAAGACGCCAGCACCATCCTGACCGGGTCGACCCTGGATGAAACGGTGGTTTCACAAGCAGTCGCAGCGGCCGAAGCCATCACAGACCCGGCGTCCGACGGGCGCGGCCCGGCGGAATACCGGACGAAAATGGCTGGAATCATGATGCGGCGCGCCCTGGCCAGGGCCGCAGACCGCGCCAACGGCTGACCACGGGAGCAGAATTAACATGAGTGATATCGAACAGATCCCGGTCACGCTGACCGTCAACGGCAAGAAGGTGCAGCGTTTTGCCGAACCGCGCACACTTCTGATCCACTTCCTGCGCGAAGAACTGGACATCACAGGGCCGCATATCGGCTGTGAAACCTCCCATTGCGGCGCCTGCACCGTTGAGATGAACGGCATGTCAGTCAAGTCCTGCACCGTGTTTGCGGTCCAGGCCAATGGCGCGGAGCTGACCACAATTGAGGGCATTGCCAATCCGGACGGAACCCTGTCGGCCCTTCAGGAAGGTTTCCGGCAGATGCACGGCCTGCAATGCGGCTTTTGCACGCCGGGCATGATCACCCGCGCGCATACGCTTTTGAAGGAAAATCCAAACCCGACAGAAGATGAAATCCGCATGGGCATTGCCGGCAATCTGTGCCGCTGCACCGGGTACCAGAACATCGTCAAGGCGATCCAATATGCCGCCGCCAAGCTGAACGGCACCGACATTCAGGAGGCTGCAGAATGAACGACATGACCCCGACACGGGAACAACGTGAAGCCGCCCTGGAAGGCATGGGCTGCAAGCGCAAGCGCGTGGAAGATGTCCGCTTCACCCAGGGCAAGGGCCAATATGTGGACGATTTGAAATTGCCGGACATGGTGTTTGGCGACTTTGTCCGCTCCCCCTATGCCCACGCGAAGATTACCCGGATCGACGCGACGGAAGCCTTGAAACTGCCCGGCGTGATCGCCGTCCTGACCGCCGAGGACCTGAAAGGTGTCAACCTGGCCTGGATGCCGACACTGGCCGGGGACGTGCAGATGGTGCTGGCCGATGGCAAGGTGCTCTATCAGAATCAGGAAGTTGCCTTTGTGGTGGCAGAGAACCGCTACATTGCCGACGATGCCATCCAGCTGGTGGATGTGGATTATGAGGAACTGCCCGTTCTGACCGACCCCTTCCAGTCCATGGCAGCAGATGCACCGGTGCTCCGGCCGGATCTTGAGGGCAAGACGGAAGGCGCCCACGGGCCGCGCAAGCATCACAACCACATCTTCAACTGGGAGGTTGGTGACAAGGACGAGACGGCACAGGCTTTTTCGGAGGCCGACGTCACCATCAAGGAGATGATTTCCTATCACCGGACCCATCCCTCGCCCCTGGAAACCTGCCAGTGCGTTGCGTCCATGGACAAGGTGAAGGGCGAGCTGACGGTCTGGGGCACATTCCAGGCCCCCCATGTCGTCCGCACCGTCGCCTCGCTGCTCTCCACCATTCCCGAACACAAAATCCATGTGGTCGCGCCGGATATCGGAGGTGGCTTCGGCAACAAGGTGGGTGTCTATCCGGGCTATATCTGTGCCATTGTGGCCTCCATCGTGACCGGGGTTCCGGTGAAATGGGTGGAGGACCGGATGGAGAACCTGTCCACGACGTCCTTTGCCCGCGACTATCATATGACCACGGAAATCGCGGCAAAATCCGATGGCACGGTGACCGGCCTGAAAGTGCATGTGCTGGCCGATCACGGCGGGTTTGACGCCTGCGCCGACCCGTCGAAATGGCCAGCCGGTTTCTTCAATATCGTGACCGGATCCTACGACTTTCCAGCGGCCCATTTGTCTGTCGACGGTGTTTATACAAACAAGGCTCCGGGCGGAGTTGCCTACCGCTGCTCGTTCCGGGTGACGGAAGCGGCCTACTGCATCGAGCGGGCGATGGACATTCTGGCGCAGAAGCTGGACATGGACCCGGCGGACCTGCGCATAAAGAACTTCATCAGGCCGGAGCAGTTTCCCTATCAATCCGCCCTCGGCTGGGAATATGACAGCGGCGACTATCACACCGCCATGCAGAAGGCGATGGACACGATCGGTTACCGGGAGCTGCGCGCCGAACAGAAAGCCAAACAGGACGCTTTCAAACGGGGCGAAACCCGGGACATTATGGGCATCGGCATCAGTTTTTTCACCGAGATTGTCGGCGCCGGACCTTCCAAGAATTGCGATATTCTGGGCGTTGCCATGTTTGACAGCGCGGAGATCCGCGTTCATCCAACCGGGTCCGTGATCTCGCGCATGGGCACCAAGTCCCAGGGCCAGGGGCACGAAACCACCTGGGCGCAAATCATTGCCACGGAGATCGGCATTCCAGCCGCCGATATCATGGTGGAGGAAGGCAATACCGATACGGCACCTTATGGGCTGGGCACCTATGGCTCCCGCTCCACCCCGGTAGCCGGAGCCGCCATTGCCCTTGCAGCCCGCAAGATCCGCAACAAGGCCCAGATGATCGCCGCTCATATGCTGGAAGTGTCGGAATATGATCTGGAATGGGATGTGGACGGCTTTCAGGTGAAGGGCAATCCCCAGGCGCGCAAGTCCATGAAGGAGATCGCCTGGGCCGCCTATCACGCGCCCCCGCCCAATATGGAGCCGGGCCTGGAAGCGGTCAGCTACTATGACCCGCCCAATATGACCTATCCTTTCGGGGCCTATTTCTGCGTGATGGATATCGACGTGGACACAGGGGTCGCCAAGACACGGCGTTTCTACGCTCTGGACGACTGCGGCACTCGGATCAATCCGATGATCATCGAGGGACAGGTGCATGGGGGTCTGACGGAAGCCTTCGCCATCGCCATGGGGCAGGAGATCCGCTATGACGAGACCGGCAATGTGCTCGGGGCCTCCTTCATGGACTTCTTTCTCCCCACAGCGGTTGAAACGCCCCATTGGGAAACCGGCCACACCGTGACACCCAGCCCTCATCACCCGATCGGTGCCAAGGGTGTCGGTGAAAGCCCGAATGTGGGCGGCGTGCCAGCCTTTTCCAACGCGGTCAATGATGCCTTTCAGTTCCTTGGGGCCACCCATATCCAGATGCCCCATGACGCCTGGCGCATCTGGCAGGCAGCCAAAGATCTGGGCGCCCACACCTGAGATCTCAGGCCCTATGTACTGGCGGCGGCCTCTGGCTGCCGCTGACCCGTCCAGCGCGCTTCTATGGCGCGCCATGGAAGCCATGCCGGCCTCTCGCCGATTGCACAGCCTTGAGGGACCGGCATGGTCCACGCGAGAGAAAATGGGACAGTGCAGTCAAATCGCAACCCGCTGACGAAGACGAAAACGAACCGGATGACCAGAACCAGGGAACAATTGGCAGAAGCCCTTGCAGAGACCGGCTATGTCGCAGATGACGGTCTGGCAACCGCCCTGCATTTGACCGCGATGCTGAACCGGCCTCTGCTGCTGGAAGGAGAGGCCGGTGTCGGCAAGACCGAGGTTGCCAAAGCGCTTGCACGGCTGGAAAACGCGCCGCTGATCCGTCTGCAATGTTACGAAGGCCTCGACCGCTCCGATGCGATCTATGAATGGAACTACCAGCGCCAGCTGCTCGCCATCAAGGCGCGGGAGGGTTCGGGCGAAGAGGCTGACAAGGTCGAAGAAGCCGTCTTTTCCGAAAAATATCTGCTGGAGCGCCCCCTGCTGGCCGCCATCCGGCAGGAAACGCCCCCTGTCCTTCTGATCGATGAAGTGGACCGGGCCGATGAGGAATTTGAAGCATTCCTTCTGGAAATTCTTTCCGACTATCAGGTGTCCATTCCCGAACTGGGCACGGTCAAGGCAATCAGTATCCCCCGTGTGGTGCTGACGTCGAACGGCACGCGGGAATTGTCCGACGCTCTGCGCCGCCGCTGCCTCTATCACTATGTGGATTATCCTTCCGCGGACCGGGAGGCCCGCATCCTGCTATCACGGGTCGAGGGGCTGGACGCCAGTCTTGCTCTGCAGATCGCTGAGCTGATGGGCAACTTGCGCAAGGAAGACCTCACGAAAGTGCCCGGCGTTGCCGAAACCATCGACTGGGCAGCCGCGCTGCTTGGCCTTGGGGCCAGGTCCCTGGCGGACAGCCGGGAGCTGGTGTTCGAGACACTGACCTGCGTGCTCAAGACCCGGGAAGACCGGGCCCGGGTCACTCAGGAGGTCACGGACCGGCTGTTGGGCAGGGTCGCCTGATATGGCCGCCGCTGTTGCCTTCGAAACGGACAAGGATGTTGGCAGTGTCCTGCGCCTGCGCTTGGCCGGGTTTGTTGCATCGCTCCGGGAAAACGGCTTTCGGGTCGGCATGCGGGAAACGGAAGACGCGCTTCTTCTCCTGCGCTCCCCGCTGGCCTGCAAGCCCGAAACTCTGAAACGGGCCTTGCGCTGTCTTTTCTGCGGCCGCCGCTCCGACTGGACCCGGTTTGACGCCCTATTTGATGTCTATTGGTTCGCGAAGGGGCTGAAATCCGCTGTCAAAGTCACCGGCACCAGCCCGAAAAAGGGCCTGAAGACCCTCCGCGATCTCATGGAGACCCAGGGGGCACGGCAGGACACCATTGCCGGGGATGTGGAGCGCCAGCCGGGGGAAGAGGAAGATACGGGCGATGCCCCGTCCGGGCGGCGGGAAGGAGCCAGCTTGGCGGAACATCTCAGCCAGATGGATTTCCGAAAGCTGCATGATCCTGAAGCCGTCGCAAAGGCGCATGCGCTCGCCGAACGGTTGGCACAGTCCATGCGTATCCGCCTCACACGCCGTGACCGGCAGACACGCAAGGGCCCCCGGCTTGATTTGCGCCGGACCATCCGCCAGTCGGTGGCGCATGGCGGCACCCCGATTGACCTTGTCCGCAAAGGGCCCCGTCAGCGGCAGTTGAAACTTGTTATCCTTCTGGATGCCTCCGGCTCCATGAACAATTATACGGCTGTCTTCACCCGTTTCATCCATGGCCTGCTGGACAATTTCCGTCAGGCCGAAGCGTTTTTGTTCCACACCCGGCTGGTTCACGTTTCGTCTGCCCTTTCGGAACGGGATGCGGCCCGGGCCCTCGACCGGATGGGCCTGATGGCTCAGGGCATTGGCGGCGGGACAAGGATCGGGGAAGCCCTAACCGACTTCAACCGATGGCATGCTGCGCGGGTGATCCATTCTCGAACCTGTGTTCTCATCCTGTCGGACGGCTATGACACCGGCGCACCGGACGCCCTCGGTGTGGAAATGGCCCGGCTTCGGCGGCGCTGCAAACGCATTGTCTGGCTCAATCCCTTGCTTGGCTGGCAGGGCTACGAGCCCACTGCTGGGGGAATGGCAGCGGCGCTGCCCCATATTGATCTGTTTGCGCCCGCCCACAATCTCGACAGCCTTGCCGCGCTCGAACCGTATCTGGCCAGGTTGTGACGCCATGGGAGAGGATCCGATGAAGCACATATCCGTTGAGGGGGCTCCTTCGGACGCCCCTCCAGCCCTGACCGGCGATCTTCAGCCGCTCATGGCGAGATTGCAGCAAGACAGCCTTCCCTATGCCCTTGCCACTGTGGTGCGCACGATTTCAGTGACAGCCGCCAAGGCGGGAGCCAAAGCCGTGATTGCGGACGATGGAACGATAGCCGGAGGCTGGATAGGTGGAGGCTGCGCGCGCTCCGCCGTAGTCAAGGCGGCCCGGGCCGCCCTTGAAGATGGTGAAGCCCGCCTCATTTCCATTCAGCCTGAAGATCTTCTGGCGGAAAAAGGCCTCACGGCTGGAGACGAGCGCGATGGGGTGCAATTTGCCAGAAACATGTGCCCCAGCCAGGGCACAATGGACATCTTCATCGAACCCGTTCTGCCCCGGCCCAGCCTGATGATTTGCGGCGCAAGCCCGGTGGCCGTTGCGCTGTCACGGCAGGCACCCGCCCTTGGTTTCGACGTGACTGTCCATGCGCCTGCGGAGGATCTTGAGGCCTTTGCCCCGCCCCTGCGGCGCAATGAGGGCTACACACTGCGGCCGGGCAATGGAGAAACCTTCATTCTTGTGTCGACGCAGGGGCGCGGAGATCAGGCCGCGCTTGAAGCTGCGCTGGCGGTATCGGCCCGGCATGTCGGTTTTGTCGGCAGCCGCCGCAAGATCGCGGCCTTGAAGGACAAACTGCGCGGCAAGGGCCTCGCTCAGACGACTCTGGACCGTATCAAGGGACCGGCAGGGCTCGATCTCGGCGCCATCACACCGGAGGAGATCGCCCTGTCCATTCTGGCTGAACTTACCCAGATCCGGCGCCAGAACCAGCGACAGCCCCACCCGCAAACCACACACTCAAACAATTGACCCCTCATCCCATCTGGAGACAAACACATGCAAATGAATGACAGCCAGCGCATCAACGCCCCCCGGGAAACGGTCTGGGCCGCGTTGAACGATCCGGAGGTCTTGAAGGCCTCAATTCCGGGCTGCGAGGAACTGACCAAACAGTCTGATACGGAGATGGAAGCGAAGGTCAAACTGAAAGTTGGGCCGGTCAAAGCCACGTTCGGCGGCAAGGTCACCTTAAACGATCTGGATCCGCCAAACGGCTATACGATTGAAGGGGAAGGCTCAGGAGGGGTTGCCGGATTTGCCAAAGGCGGCGCCAAGGTCCGGCTAGAGGAAGACGGGCCGGAAGCAACCATTCTGCACTACGAGGTGGATGCGAAAGTCGGTGGCAAACTTGCCCAGCTCGGCGCCCGCCTGATCGATTCCACATCCAAACGACTCGCGGGCGAGTTCTTTGCTGCCTTTGCCGAACAGATTGCCCCCACCGATATGCCCGAGGAGCAATCTGACGCGGAAAAAGAGGGGGCAGGCTCTGAGAAGAAAGGCTGGCTCGGCGGTCTCTTTGGCGGCCGGAAGGCCGAAGGGGAACTTGAAGCAGACAACCCGAACGAAAAACAGGTTTCTTGATCTTTTTCCCGCCCGGAGGGACACTGTCCGGGCGCTTCTTTCCAGAGGGAGGATAGAATGCTGACAGTCCGGATTTCGGATGGAGCCACCGCACTCCTTCGTGAGATTCACGAAGACCCGTCCTTGCTGATCGCCCTTGCAGCGGGCTGCGCCCTGACTGCATTTCTGGTGACCGCCCATGCCTGTTGCATTGGCCTTACGGCCCCCGATCACTTGTCGGCGCTGCTGCAGATCTGTTCAGGGGCGCGCTGACCCCAGCGGCTTGGGCGGGGCTTGCATCACGTTCCGGCGGCCGCAGACGCGGCCGCCGGCCGTGCAGTCACAGGTTCAGGGACCGGAGACTTACTCTGGCGCTTTCACCTTGCGCAGATAGGGCAGAACCGCGTCGAATTCGCCAAATTTAGCCTTGGCGTCTTCATCGCTGACGCTCGGCGGTACGATCACGTCCTGACCCACAACCCAGTTGGCCGGAGTTGCCACGCCCTTGGCGGAGGTCTGCAACGCATCAAGCGCACGCAAGACTTCCTCGAAATTCCGGCCGACGGTCATCGGGTAAGTCATGGACAGCTTCAGCTGCTTGTCCGGTCCAATAATGAAGACGGAGCGCACCGTTGCGCTGTCCGCCGGGGTCCGCCCGTCCGGCAGATAGGCTTCTGCGGGCAGCATGTCGAACGCCTTGGAAACCTCAAGGCTCTCATCGGCAATAATCGGGAAGGCCGCCGTGGCTCCGCCGACCTTCTCGATATCGCCTTTCCATTTACGGTGGTCTTCAGCACTATCGACCGACACGCCAATCACCTTCGTGCCGCGTTTGGCCCATTCATCGGCCAGCTGGGCAACCGACCCGAATTCGGTGGTGCAGACCGGCGTAAAATCTTTCGGATGGCTGAACAGGATCGCCCAGCTCTCGCCGATCCAGTCGTGGAAGGTGATCTGGCCCTGATCCGTTTCGGCAGTGAAATTGGGGACCGTATCGTTGATGCGAAGGGACATGAAACTCATTCCTTTTGATGAACAGGCGGAGACGGACAGCCAAGTCCCTCTCGTTTCAGCCTAGCCACCCTGATCTGAAGTTCGTTTCATTTTCCAGCGAGTTCAGAACGAACTTCAGATTCATGGGGGGTGACTAGCAAGTCTATGTTTCAAGTGTGGTTTTCGGAATTGAAATACGCTTCGGCGCGCGCTGCACAAATGAGGCCCATTTCAATTCCACCACACTAGAGGTAAGCTTTCTTTATAAGCGCCACAATGAAATTTTCGGCTTAGGACCCGAGATATCTCAGGGACGTTTCTAAGCACCCCAAGTGTCGCTCAACCGGTAGCCTGCAGGCCAGGGATCGTCCGGGTCCAGCATGTGCTGATGGGTGCCGGTGATCCAGCCCCGTCCGCTGACCTGGGGCACGATGGCCGGCTGGCCGCCCACCCTGGTTTCGCCCAGAAGTGTCCCGATAAAGGTGGAGCCGATGATGGAGGTGGCTTCGAAGGTCTGCCCGCCGCGCATCTGGCCCCGCGCGGCCATGACCGCCATGCGGGCGCAGACCGCCGTGCCGCAGGGCGAGCGGTCAACCTTGCCCGGCTGAATGGCAATGGCGGAGCGGCCGGCAAAGCCCGTTGCCGTTTCCTCAAGTGGTCCGCAAAAGGCGCAGAAAGAAATGTGGCTCCAGTCCGGATTGTCCGGATGGGAAAAGCCAAGCTGTTCATTGGCCGCCCGGGTGATCTGTGCCCCCAGCCGGGCTATGTCGGCCGCTTCGCTTTCCTCAAGCTCAAAGGACAGGGCCTTGGCGTCGACCATAACGAAACTGTCGCCGCCAAAGGCGGTGTCCACCCGCAAGGTTCCAAGCCCCTCGACTTCCAGACTGGCATCCAGCCTACTCGCAAAGCTGGCGACATTCTGCACATGGATGCGCTCCGCCTTGCCATTGCAGCAGTCGGCCCTGACCCGCACCAGGCCGCCGGGCGCTTCCAGCAACAGCTCGGTCACCGGCTCTTGCATAGGCAAAATGCCGCTGTCCAGAAGAACCGTCGACACGCAAATGGAGTTGGAGCCGGACATGGGTGGCGTGTCTTCCGGTTCCATGATGATGAAGGCCGCATCCGCGTCCGGGTGTTTGGGCGGCACCAGCAGATTGACATGGCGGAAGACACCACCGCGCGGCTCGTTCAGCACAAAATTGCGTAAGGTCCCGTCCTCGGCAATGAAGCGGCGCTGCTCCCAAAGGGTGTCGCCGGGTGGAGGCGCGACTCCGCCGACAATGACATCGCCAACTTCGCCTTCCGCATGGCAGGAAATCACGTGAAGGGTCTTTGTGCTGCGCATCGTCTTTCCTTTCCCTAAAGGCCCCGCCCGCCTTAAAACCTGTCCGCTGCGAACGCACCTATTGGGATCTCCGGAGGTGTTCCGCCAACCAAAGAAGCGACCAGCCGGGCCGTGCCCGCTGACTGGGTCAGGCCCAGATGGCCATGGCCAAATGCATATACAACTCTTGGCTCGTTCGGAGACCTGGAGATCACCGGCAGGCTGTCGGGCAGCGACGGGCGGAAGCCCATCCATTGCTCTCCGTCTTGTGTTTTCAAGCCGGGCAGGAAGGTCTTGGCCTTGCGCACCAGGATTTCCGCCCGTTTGAAATTGGGCGGCAGATTCAGCCCGCCCAGCTCAACCGCCCCGCCAACCTTGACGCCCTGGTTAAGGCGGCTGACAACAAAGCCGTGCCTGGAGAAAGTGAGGTGGGTCTTCAAATCGAAACCCGCTTCGGCAAAAGACGTGTTGTAGCCCCGCTCGGTCTCCAGCGGGATCCGGTCGCCGAGAGTTGCGGCCAGACGGTGGGACCATGCCCCTGCGCAAAGCACCACCTGCTTTGCCAGATGGCTTTCCGAGGAGGTCTGCACAAGAACGGCGCTCTCCTGCGGCCGTAGCGCGCTCACCTCTGCCGGCTCGATCCGCCCACCCCGGGCCAGAAAAATCCCGCGCAGATGGGTGAGCCAGCGGGCCGGGTCGCTGGTATTCATCCAATCCGGCGTGAAACCCGCATGGGTGAAGCGCCGGTCCAGACCGGGCTGGATCTCAGCTATCGCTTCCGGAGTTTCCAGCAGCTCAAAGGCAATGCCGTGGTCCTTGCGCAGATCCCAGCTTGCCAGACTGGCCCAATAGTCCCGCACGCCCTCATAGAGCTGCAACTGGCCCTCCCGGTGGATCAGCGGGCTGGCATCGGTCTCCCGGATCAGGGTTTCCAGCGCGTCTTTGGACAGGGTCATCAGCGCCACCTGGGCGCTGACCGCCTGATGATAGCGGTCCGGACGGCTGGCCCGCCAGAAGCGCAGCAGCCAGGGGGTGATTTTTAACGCATAGGCCGGTGGCACGGACAAGGGTCCGAGCGGATCGAGCAGCCATTTTGGCGCCTTTGCCATGATGCCCGGGGTTGCCAGAGGCTCAACTTCGGGAAAGGCAAAGGCACCCGCATTGCGCTCTGACGCCTTCACTGCGCCATCGGCCCTGTCGATCACCAGAACTTTCCGGCCCTGGCTCTGAAGCGCCAAAGCCGCGGTTATTCCGGTAATTCCAGCCCCAATGAGGATGATATCCTCCGCTGGCTGGCCGCTCACAGTCGGAGACCTTGCCGGTACGGGTCGGACGGATTGAAGATCAGCCGTGTTTCCCCGGTGACAAAAGCCTGACCGGTGATTGCGGGGATCACGCCTGCGTCCACCCCCGGCTCGTAACTGGCCCGGTAGAGGCTGCCGACAATGCTTTCCTGCACCCAGTCCTGGCCGGGCTCCAGCAGTCCGTCGGCCGCAAGACAGGCCAGCTTCGCCGAACACCCGGTGCCGCAGGGCGAGCGGTCATAGGCACCGCCAGGGCACAGGACAAAATTCCGGCTATGAGCTTCTGCACTTTGTGGCGGGCCGAAAAGCTCAATGTGATCAATCCAGGCCCCGTCTGCTCCGGTGATCCCGCTCTCTTCCAGCGCCTTTCGGATCTTCAGCGCCAGATCGGTGAGCGGCCTGATATTGGCCGGATCCAGCCCCACCGGGCTGTCCTTGACCAGAAAGAACCAGTTGCCACCCCAGGCGACATCGCCGGTCACCAGCCCATGGCCGGGCACCTCCACGGTGACATCCTTGTTCAGCCTGTAGCTTTCCACATTGCGCACGGTCACCGTATTGGCGTCATGGAGCACGATCTCCACGACACCGACCGGGGTTTCCAGCTTGTGGCGCCCGGGTCTGATGCGTCCCTGATAGGCAAGCGTCACGCCAAGGCCAATGGACGCATGGCCACACATGCCGAGATTCTGCAACGTGTTGAAAAAGATCACCCCGGCCACACAGTCCGTCCGCTCCGGCGGCACCAGCAGTGCTCCGACCATAGCCTCATGCCCGCGCGGCTCCATCACGATCGATGCGCAAACATCCAGATAATCTGCTTCCAGCCGGGCTGCGCGCTCTGCAAGCGGTCCCCTGCCGAGATCCGGGCCACCATCCACCACCACGCGGGTCGGCTCTCCGGCCGTATGGCTGTCAATCACGCGCATTGAGCGTCATCCCTGCTTCGTGGACCAGTCCGCATACCAGCTCTTGAACAAGCGGAATTGCGCTTCGGCATAGGTGCGCTGCGCATCGGTCAGACGGTCGGACTCGTTGAAGTGCAAACGATAAGCGTCTTCGCCGTTCAGCACCATCAAATGTTTGTAGAACAGCACAAGGTCCGGGCCTTCATCAAAGCTGGAAAGAACCGCCAGCGCCTCTTCCAACTCCTTGGCCCGGCGGCGCGCGGTCACATCCCCGGTGGCAGCCTGTTCGCACAGGCTGACCAAATGCAGAATTTCCTTTGGCAAGGCATTGCCGATGCCGGTGATCGCACCGCCCGCACCGCAATTGACATAGCCATGGAACACGGCCGTGTCGACGCCGACCATCAGCGTGATCTGGTCATCCTGGGACGTGATATATTCCGCTGCGTAGCGCAGATCGTCCGGACCGCCAAACTCCTTGAACCCCACAAGGTTCGGGAAAGTGAGGCGCAATTCGCAGAAAAGATCCGCCCGGGTGGCGAAACCATAGTAGGGGCTGTTGTAGATCACCGCCGGAAGCCCGTCCGCCGCCGTCAGAATGGCGCTGAAATGATCTCTCTGGGCGGCCACGGAACTGCCCCGGGACAAGACTCGCGGGATTACCATAAGCCCCTTGGCCCCAACCCGTGCCGCATGGGCGGCATGGGCGGCGGCGAGGGTTGTATTGACGGCCCCGGTGCCCACAACAACCGGCACGCCGGCATTTACCAGATGCTCCACGCCGGTCATGCGCTGTTCATCGGTCAGCAGCGGCCAGTCCCCCATGGAGCCGCAATAGACAACTGCCGACATGCCCGCCGCAATCAGCTCCTGTCCCTTGCGCACAAGCGCCTCATAATCCGGTGTGCGGTCGGCCTTGCAGGGCGTCATCAAGGCGGGCATGCAGCCGGAAAAAATCGAAGCAGTCATGGATTTCTCCTTTAGGGAAAACGGCCGCCCTACCCGGTCTCAGTATAAGAAAAACATTGGGTCGGCCTGCTGATAATATTGATAATCTGGATTGGATCCAATATTCAATATAAAATAATCAAAATGAGAAAGCCCACCCCTCAGGGTCCGGACTCTGCCCGCCCTGAGGGGCACGGGACGCAGCAAGCGAGAGGCCCGGCGTCCGGGAGACGACAAGATGAAACTGGCAGCAGTGGATATTTCAGCGACCGCATCGTCCGCCACGTTGATTTTCAATGCCTTGCGGGACGCCATTATTCAGGGGCAACTGGAGGAAGGAGCCCCCTTGCGGCAAGACGAGATCGCCCGTCAGTTCAACACCAGCCGCATCCCGGTCCGCGAGGCCCTGTCTCGCCTTGAGGAACAGGGGCTGGTGAAGACCCAGCGCTACAAGGGCGCGGTGGTGGCTGGGCTATCGCCTGAGGAAACCGCTCAGGTTTTCGATCTCAGAGCCCTGATCGAACCAGAAATCATCCGCAATGCGGTGCCGCGCATGCCCAAAGACGTGCTGGCCCGGGCCCGGGAAAAATGCGCGGCCTTTTCCGCCTCCAGCGCGCCGATGGACTGGGGCAATCTCAACCGCGCCTTTCATGAAACGCTCTACAGCGCCAGCAACCTGACCTATTTTAAGGAAGTGGCCCGCAATGCCATCGACCGGGTGGAGCGCCAGATTAGGGCCCAGTTGATCCTGTCCGACGGCATGGACCGGGCGGACCGGGAACACATCGCCATCCTGAAGGCCTGTGAGGCCGGGGATGCCGATCTAGCCGCCCGGCTCACCCTTGACCATATCAAGGGCGCAAAGACTTCGCTGCTTGACCAGCTCAAAACGCTTTAACACCTGCACCAGACGACCCTGACCATGACCTCTCTGCTCCCGCTGCCCAAAATCCTGCTTGCGCCCAACGGGGCCCGGCGGGGTAAATCCGCGCATCCAATGCTGCCGGTGACAGAGGACGAGTTGATCGCCGCGTGTGTCACCAGCGCCAGGGAAGGTGCGGGCGGCGTGCATGCCCATATCCGCGACGCAGACGGTCTGCACAGCCTTGACCACGACCGCTACCGCTTTCTGATGGCCCGGCTTGCAGACGTTTTGCCCGGCTGGTTCGTACAGATTACCAGCGAGAGCGCCGGGCGCTACACCGCTGAAGACCAGCGGGCCCTGATCCGCAGCCTCCGGCCCAAATCCGTCTCGGTTGCCCTGCGTGAATTCCTTCCCGAACCTACGGCCCTCCCAGCGGCCCGGGACTGCTATCACTGGGCCCACGACCATGGTGTGCAGATCCAGCACATCTGCTACGGACCGGAAGACCTGCACCGCCTGATCGATCTGATCGGGTCAAAGGCCGTGCCTGGACAGGAGCATCAGGTTCAGCTGGTTCTGGGCGCTTATGACGGCAGCAAGGTCAGCCGGTCCAAAGATATTGCGCCCCTGATCGCCCCGATGACGGCTCTGGCGGGGGAACTCCGCTTCGACTGGATGCTGTGCGCATTTGGCAAGGAGGAGACCGGCTGCCTTCTCACGGCCCTGGAACTCGGGGGCAAGGTGCGTATCGGCTTTGAAAACAGTCTCTGGAGCCCGGATGGCAGCCTTGCACCGGACAATGCCGCAAGGGTTCGCGAACTGGTGAGCCTGGCCCGTGAACGCGGCCTTCTGAACCCGCCCGCGCATCAGGGCAGCGGAATATCCGAGACGAATTTGGGCACATGATAGCCGCGCTGGACGGCTGGCCGCTCTGCAATCCGCAGGTACCAGTCGCGCACAAAAGGAAAATCGTTCAGGCTGATCTCTTGCCACTCGAACCGGGAGATCCAGGGCCAGCAGGCCACATCGGCGATCGAATAGCTGCCGCGGCCGTCTCCGGCCAGATACTCACGGCCATCAAGCCGAGTGTTCAGGACCTTGTAGAGCCGCTGCGCCTCTGCAGAATAGCGTTTTTCGGCATAGTCCGAGACGCCCTTGTTGTATTTCACGAAATGATGCACCTGGCCCAGCATCGGCCCCAGCCCGCCCATCTGCCACATCAGCCATTCCAGCGTCTCCCAGCGCGCCGCGCCTTCGGGCAGGAAGCGTGTGTGCTTTTCCGCCAGATAGAGCAGGATTGCCCCGCTTTCCATCAGCGAAACCCCGGTCTCTCGGTCATAAATCGCCGGGATCCGGTTGTTGGGTGAAAGTTTCAAAAAGGCCGGGTCATGCTGTTCCCCGGCCGTGATGTCAACCGCATGAACCTCATAGGCCAGGCCCAGTTCTTCCAGCATGATGGACACCTTGCGGCCATTCGGCGTGGTCCAGGTGTAGAGATCGATCACGTTTGCGCCTCCATGGCTGTCTTTCGGGCACCGGGCCGGTTGTGGCAGCGCCTGGCACTGCGCCAGACGCGCCTACTGGCACTATGATACTTTGAAATCCACCATCACACAGGACCGGTAGGCAGAACGCTCGCACAGGCGGTCATAATAGGCGCGCAGATCCGGCAGATCCGTCTTGTCAAACGCCATTTCGAAATAGCGATAGAGCAGGCTGCCGATCTGGAAATCCAACAGGTTGAGCGCATCTCCGCCGAAATAGGGTCCCTTGATCCGGCTGGCAACAATCGGCATGGACTGTTTGAGCGCTGCCACCGCCGCCTCAATGGCCGGGCCGTTCTGCTGGTCAACCGGTGTGCGGGTGAGTTGCCAGAAGAGGGTCGGGACCAGGGGCATATAGACATGCTGGCGGGCCATGTCGGCCCAGCGCTCGATCTGGGCTGCAGCCATCGGATCGGAAGGGTGGCCGCCATGGCGCCGCATGAGATAACGCAGGATCGTGGTCACTTCTGACAGAACCTGACCGTCCTCTTCCAGAACCGGGATCAGACCCAGAGGATTGAGGGCCAGAAAGTCAGGCGTATCGGTTCCGCCGAACGGGCCGCCCACATCCAGCCGCTCATAGGCAAGGCCGAGCTCCTCCAGACACCACAGGACAGGCTGCACATTTCCGGACGTGACCCGCCCGTGAACCTTGATCATCTTTTTCATTTCCTTGGCTGATGGCCCGTTCCGGGCCCTTGAATGCGCGGTGCAAACCCTGCTGCACCGAAGCCCGGACAGTGTGCCCGGTTCAGCCGCGCCCTCAAAGTGCCTTATCCAGCAAAAACATAACCCTGCGCCCTGAACTGTTTGCCCATCGTCCGCATGGCCAGCATTCCTTGAGAAACACGCTGCGCTTCAGAAACTGCGGCTTTCACTCAGGCTTTCATCAAAGTGACATGCCTGCCGGGCTAGAGTATTGGAAACGTTTCCAAGGATGGATTGATCTGACTTTGTCTTCACGTGCGCCTACCATCAAGGATGTTGCCGAACGGGCCGGTTGCGGCATTGCCACGGTCAGCCGCGTTCTGAACGGCAGCGGGGCCGCAAGCGCGGATACGAAGGCAAGGGTGCTGACTGCCGCCGAAGCCCTCGGCTTTGAATTCAATGCCCTTGGCCGGTCCTTGCAAAGCCAGTCCACAAAAACCATCGGCTGCGTCGTGCCCTCGCTTGCCAATCCGATTTTCGCTGATGTGGTGCAGGCCGCCCAGCGGGAAGTCCTTCGTGCGGGCTACCAGCTCATTCTGGCCTGTTCGGAATATGATGAAGACCAGGAACTGAGCGCGGTGCGCACCCTCTTGGCCAAGCAGGTCGACGGTCTGATCCTGACCGTCAACAATGCAGCCAGGAGTGATGCGCTGGAATTGGTCAACCGGCGCGGATTGCCCGCCTCGCTGGTCTATAACCGCCCCGTTCTGGGCTTGCCTTCCTGGGCGGTCGACAACCGCCGGGCCGCAGGCGAGGTGGCCGCAGCCTTTCACCAATTCGGCCATGTCCAGACCGGGTTCCTGGCGCTGCGCTTCAAGCGCTCCGACCGCTCCCGGGAGCGCTATGAAGGCTTTACCGCCACCTGCCGCAAACTTGGCATGGCGGAGCCAATCTTGCTGGAAATCGAGGAGCAGGACGGCACGATGCTGGACCGGCTCGAAGAACTTCTGACCACCCACGAGGATTTGACGGGCATTTTTGCTTCAAACGACTATCTGGCGCTGGCGGCGATGAAGGCCGCCACGAGTTTGGGGCGCAGTCTGCCACAGGACCTGTCGATCATCGGTTTTGACGGCATTGCCACCGGCCTCATGGTCGAGCCCAATCTGGCGACCGTGGTCACAAATCCCAAGGCCATGGGCGAAGGTGCAGCCTGCACCGTGCTGGCCCGGCTGAACGCTTCGTCTGCGCCCCGCCCTCCGGCGGCGGACCAGACCTTCCACTTCCGGAGCGGCGGCTCACTTGGACCGCCGCCTCCCGGAAAGACCGATGGCAGAGAAGCTGCAACTTCTCCGCCATCTAAGACGTAACCCCCAGAACCGGCTGAGTTCCATCAGGAGTCACTGACATGAAACGTACACTTATTGCATTGGCCGTGACAATGGCCGCCGTGCTGCCGGCCAAGGCCGACGACGCTGTTTGCTACAATTGCCCGCCGCAATGGGCGGATTGGGCGTCCATGCTGAAGGCCATCGACACCAAACTCGGCATCAAGATGCCCCATGACAACAAGAATTCCGGTCAGACCCTCAGCCAGCTTCTGGCAGAGAAGGACGCGCCGGTCGCCGATGTGACTTATTACGGCGTGACCACGGGCATCAAGGCCGCCAAGGACGGGGTTGCCGCTGCCTATAAGCCGGCCGGCTTCGATGAGATCCCGGACGGTCTGAAAGATCCGGAAGGCAAATGGTTTGCCGTGCATTACGGCACGCTTGGCTTTTTCGTGAATGTCGATGCTCTGGGCGGCGCCCCGGTGCCGCAGTGCTTTGCGGACCTGACCAAACCGGCCTATCGCGGTATGGTCGGCTATCTTGACCCGTCCTCCGCCTTTGTCGGCTATGCAGGCGCCGTTGCCGCCAACTTTGCCTTTGGCGGCGATCTTGAGAATTTCGATCCTGCCGTCAAATACTTCAAGGATCTGGCCAAGAACGACCCGATTGTTCCCAAACAGACCTCCTTTGCCCGGGTTGTCTCCGGTGAAATCCCGATTCTGTTCGACTACGACTTCAACGCGTATCGCGGCAAATATGAAGAAGACGGCAATTTCGAATTTGTGCTGCCCTGCGAAGGCTCCATCCGCGTTCCTTATGTGATGAGCCTTGTAACCGGGGCCCCGCATGAGGCCGCAGGCAAGAAGGTTCTGGATTTCATCCTGTCCGATGAAGGCCAGGCGATCTGGACCAACGCCTATCTTCAGCCCGCCCGCCCGGTGAAACTGCCGCAGGACGTTGCTGCCAAATTCCTGCCCGCCAGCGACTATGCGCGCGCCCGCGCAGTGGATTACGCCCAGATGGAACGCGCTCAGGCCGGTTTCGGTGAGCGCTACCTGAACGAAGTCAAATAATCAAAGACCGGCGGTCCGGAGTCCTCAGGCCCCGGACTGCCCTTTTTCAGGAACACCCATGTCCCACCGCACCTTCACGGCTGCCTGCCTGGTGCCGCTGGCGGTCTTCACACTGGCCTTTCTGGCCCTGCCGCTTGTCCGGCTTGTCCAGGGGTCCGTCGAAACGCAAGCCGGCTGGCAGATATACCTGCAGATCCTGCAGACGCCGCGCTATCTGGAAACCCTTCTGAACACAGTGCTTGTGTCTCTTGCCGTCAGCCTCGCCGCACTGGCCATTGCCACAACCGCAGGGCTGTTTCTGGCCCGTAACCGCTTTTTCGGCCGGGGCCTGCTGCTCTCAGTCCTGACGCTGCCGCTGGCCTTTCCCGGAGTGGTGATCGGCTTTCTGATCATTCTCCTGGGCGGCCGCCAGGGTCTTGTGAATCATCTGCTGCCGAGCCATGTGGTCTTTGCCTATTCCCTGACCGGTCTGTTTCTCGGGTATCTTTATTTCTCCATTCCCCGCGTGCTTCTGACGGTGATGGCGGCTGTCGAGAAGCTGGACCCGGCGCTGGAAGAGGCTGCCCGCACCCTGGGCGCGCCGTCCTGGCGGATTGTCCTTGATGTCATTCTGCCCGGACTTGCCCCATCTCTGGCCGCCGCCGGGGCCATCGCCTTTGCCACCGCCATGGGCGCTTTTGGCACCGCCTTCACGCTGGCCACCAACATCGATGTGCTGCCCATGGTCATCTATACGGAATTCACCCTGTCTGCGAACATCGCCATGGCCTCCGCCCTCTCCGTTCTGCTGGGTCTGGTGACCTGGCTGATCCTGCTGACGGCGCGCAGTTTTGCGGGCAGCACCGTTGCGGCGGGGGGCTGACGATGCCGCGTTCCCTCTCCTGGAGCTTGCAGCTTCTCGTCACCCTCCTGACGGCCCTTTTCCTGATTGTGCCTGCCATCCAGTCGGTGCTGGCCGGACTTACCGTGAATTATTTCCGCGGCCTGTCTTCCGGCCTCACCCTGAAATGGCTGGGCCGGGTCTGGGAGCTTTATGCGGACAGTATTTTCCTGTCCCTCTGGCTGGCCTTCATGTGCCTCATTGTCACCCTGATCATCGGCGTCCCAGCGGCCTATGGCCTGGCCCGCACCCCTGGACGGCTGTCACGCATTCTCGAAGAGTTCATCTCCCTGCCTCTTGCGGTTCCCGGCCTTGCCCTGGCTCTTGCCCTGCTTCAGCTCTATGGCATCTTGAAAGGGTTCCGCACCTCCTGGGCCTTCATTCTGGTCGGCCATGTCCTTTATACGCTCCCCTTCATGGTCCGCTCCGTATTGGCGGTGCTGATGGCCATGGATTTCAAGACCCTTGAGGAGAGCGCGGCCACCCTTGGAGCCTCCCCCTGGACCCGCTTTTGCACCATCATCGTGCCCAATGCCATGCCCGGCATCCTGGCCGGAGCTCTCACCGTCGTCACACTCTCCATCGGCGAGTTCAACCTTACCTGGATGCTGCACACACCTTACCTGAAAACCCTGCCTGTCGGCCTTGCAGACAGCTACGCCTCCATGCGCCTGGAGGTTGCCTCGGCCTATACGCTCGTTTTCTTTGTCATGATCGTGCCTTTGCTGATGGCCATGCAGTGGGCCTCCGTCAGGGCCCAGAGGATTGCCCAATGACGCTTACCATCAAGAACGCCAGCAAGACCTTTGGCGACGGCACCCGCGCGCTCAAGTCCACCAGCCTCAGCGTTGCGCCCGGCGAGATCCTGTCTCTTCTAGGCCCGTCCGGCTGTGGCAAGACCACGCTGCTGAGGATCATTGCCGGGCTGGAGAGCCCGGACAGCGGCACGGAACTCTGGTTCGAGGACACGGACGCGACGCACACACCGGTGGAACAGCGCAATGTGGGCATGGTGTTCCAGTCCTATGCCCTGTTTCCAAACATGTCAGTGCGCGCCAATATCGGCTATGGCCTGAAGGTCCGCAAGATCGAGAAAGCCGAGCGAGACCGGCGTGTTGAGGAATTGCTCGCACTCTGCCGTCTGGAAAACTATGCCCACCGGCCCGTGACCGCCCTCTCCGGAGGCCAGCGGCAACGGGTGGCCCTGGCCCGCGCTGTCGCCCCAAGACCGCGCATCCTGCTTCTCGATGAACCCCTGTCGGCCCTGGATGCGGCACTGCGCGACAGCTTACGGGACGAACTGGCCGCCATGCTGCGCCAGTTCAACATCTCGGCGGTTTTCGTCACCCATGACCAGTCCGAGGCCATGGCCATTGCCGACCGGATTGCGGTCTTGCGCGACGGCCGGCTGGAACAGGCAGGCAGCCCGGAAGAGCTGTACCACGCGCCGGCCTCTGCCTTTGTCGCCCGCTTCATCGGCAATGCAATTGCGCTGGAAGGCCGGATCGAAGCCGGAAAACTGATCCTGCCCGGCGGCACTCTGGCACTTCCGGCAGGCGCGGCAGGCAAGAGCATTTTCGTGCGGGCGGAAAGGATCCGGCCGGACCCGGACGGCCCCCTGGAAGGCACCGTCGAGAATGCCGTCTTTTCTGGAGGCCACTACCGGCTCACCCTGAGCGGCATCTGCCCGGAGCCAGGTCTCCTCCCCCTTCACCTGACCAGAAAAACCGCCCCGGGAAAGGGCACGCGTATGCGCGTTGCCATCGATCCGGACGATCTCCTTCTTCTCTCTGACACCCAGCCGGCTCCATGACCAAGATAATCCAGATAACCGACACCCATATCGTTCCGGACGGCGGGCTTTGCTATGGCAAAGTCGATACCGCTGCGGCTCTGGCCGAAACCGCCGCAACCTTGACCCAGCGCCTACCCGAGATCGGTCCTGTCGATCTGGTGCTCGTGACCGGGGACCTGACCGAACATGGCCAGCACGCCGAATATACCCGTTTCAAGCACATTCTGGCCGGGCTGGAGCTGCCGCTGCTGGCCGTGCCGGGCAACCACGACAACCGGGACGCTTTCCGCAAGGCCTTTGCTCAGAACGACTGGATACCAGCGGAGGGGCCCATCAACTGGATCAGGGATCTGGAGGCCTTTGCCGTAATTGGCCTCGATACGCTTGTGAGCGGGAGCGCCCATGGCGAGATTGCTCCGGCTACCGCCGAATTTTTAAAACGGCAGCTCGCCGCCCTTGGCGGAAAGCCCGTGCTGATCGGCTTCCACCATCCCCCCTTCACAGTTGGCATTGAGGCGATGGACCGTCAGAACCTGACCAACGCCAATGTGCTTGCCGAGGCAATCTGCGACTATGAAGGCGAGGTTCAGCTTGTCTGCGGCCACCTTCACCGGACGATCTCCGGGCTCTTTGGCGGCAGGCTGTGTCAGGTCGCGCCGGGTCCCTCCCACGCCGTCACGCTGGACCAGCGGCACGCTGCCGAAAACAGCCTGACGGTGGAGCCGGGCGGCCTGATGCTGCATGAATGGCGCGGCGGCCGGTTCTTAAGCCACCTCCTGCCTGTTGGCGCCTTTGACGGCCCCTATCCTTTTGCCGGGGTATTCTGAGCCCCGGTTTGGCGGACGCTCAGATACAACGTCCGCCATCGACCTCCATGGCGGCCCCGGTGATCATGGCCGCCTCGTCGGAACACAGGAAGGCGGCCGCATTGCCCATATCTTCGGGTGTTGAAAACCGGCCAAGCGGGATGGTGGAAAGGAATTTCTGCCGGATTTCCGGCGTGTCCTCGCCCATGAAACTCTTCAGCAAGGGGGTTTCCCCCGCCACCGGGCAGATCGCATTGACGCGCACACCAGACGGGGCCAGTTCCACGGCCATGGCCTTGGTGGCCGTCACCATCCAGCCCTTGGATGCATTGTACCAGTTGAGCCGGGGCCGGGGACTGAGCCCGGCGGTGGAGGCCACATTCAGGATGGCCCCCCGCCCCGCTTCGCTCATGGCAGGCACAAAATGGCGGGCGGTCAGATAGACGGACTTGCAATTGACCGCAAACACCCGGTCAAACTCCTCTTCGCTCACCTCCTGCAGCGGCATGGGCAAATGGGTGATCCCGGCATTGTTGACCAGAATGTCGACCGGGCCGAGCAAAGCGGCCGCTGTTTCAGCCAAAGCCGCAACGCTTGCGTTGCTGGCCACATCGACCTCGGCCGCCTTCGCGCCGGTTTCTGCTGCGGTTTTCTCGGCGAGCCCGCCATTCAAATCGGCAATCAGTACCTTTGCGCCTTCCGCACAGAATTTTCGTACAATCCCGGCGCCAAACCCGGAGGCACCGCCGGTCACGATGGCGGTTTTTCCCTGAAGTCTCATCCGTTCCTCCCGTTTTCCATTTCCTGTCGCATGTGCCTGCGCCCGCAACGCCACGGCCTCAGCCGTGATAGGCGGCCACTGTCTTCAGCACCGTGAAGCCGTAAAGCGCTTCAAATCCCTTTTCCCGGCCATGGCCGGACTTGCCGATGCCGCCAAAGGGCAGTTCAACACCGCCGCCCGCGCCATAATTGTTGAGAAAGATCTGGCCGGAGCGGAGCTTGCGGGCCAAGCGCATCTGCCGTGCGCCGTCCCGGGACCAGACGCTGGCCACCAGCCCGTAATCCGTGCCATTGGCAACCGCCACGGCCTCGTCCTCATCGTCAAAGGGAATGATGACCTGCACCGGCCCGAAAATCTCGTCCCGGGCCAGGCTGTTCGCAGCAGGAACATCGGCAAACAGGGTCGGCTGAACATAATGCCCCCCGTCCGGCGTGTCGCAAAGCTCGCCTTCCGCAGCTTTCTCAAGGCCGGTTCCCCGTTCCAGAAACCCGGTGACGATGTCTTTCTGTTTTGCCGAAATGAGCGGTCCCACATCAAGGTCCGACAGGGCTGGCCCCACTTTCAGTGCCCGGTAGCGCGCCGCCATCTGCTCCACCAGTTGATCCTTTACGGACCGGTGCACCAATATGCGCGAGGACGCGGAACAGGTCTGGCCCGCATTCTGGATGCCCGCATTCACCAGAAAGGGCAGGGCGGCCTCCAGATCCGCATCCCCGAAAACCAGCTGGGGCGACTTGCCGCCAAGTTCCAGGGTCACCGGCACCACGTTTTCAGCCGCCAGCCGTTGAACCTCGGCGCCGGTCGTCACCGATCCGGTGAAACTGATATGATGAATGCCCGCATGCCCGGCAAGCGCGGCACCAGCCTCCGCACCAAGCCCCGGCACCACGTTGAGCGCCCCGTCCGGCAGGCCCGCCTGACAGGCGAGATCCGCGAAGGCCAGCGCGGTGAGACAGGCATCTTCAGCCGGTTTCAAAACACAGGCATTGCCGGTGGCAAGCGCCGCGCCCACCGACCGGCCGATGATCTGCATCGGATAGTTCCACGGCACGATATGCCCGGTGACCCCATGCGGCTCGCGCAAGGTATAGACGGTGTACCCTTCCAGATAGGGAATGGTGTCCCCGTGGAGCTTGTCCGCCGCGCCGCCGTAAAATTCCAGATAGCGGGCCAGCGCCAGCGCATCGGCCCGGGCCTGTTTCAAAGGCTTGCCCACATCCAGCGCCTCGATCCGGGCAAGCGCGTCCACCTTCTCTCCCACCAGTCTGCCGAGCCGGGTCAGAACGCGGCCACGCTCAACCGCGCTCGTGGCGCCCCATGCGCCCTGCCAGGCCGACCGGGCCGCTGTCACAGCCGCATTGATATCCTGCCGCGTGCCACGGGCAATAGATCCGATTCCGGCACCCGTCGACGGGTTTTGCAATGGCAGGGTCTGGCCCTCCACCGGGGGCACCCACCGGCCGCCGATCAGGCATTTTGCCGGATCAAACCAAAGATCAGGCCTGTCAGTCATGGGAGCTCCTTTAAGCGGTGGCAGATTGAGGGGCGACAGCCCGGAGAACCGGCGCGGCGGCGACAAGCTGGCGTGTATAGGCATCGCGCGGACTGTCGAAAACGGTGCCGGTCGGCCCTTCTTCCACGATCCGGCCAGCCTTCATGACCAGCACCCGCTCCGTGATGGACCGCACGACGCCAAGGTCGTGGGAAATGAAGAGATAGCTGAGCGCATAGCGGCTGCCGAGATCCGCCAGAAGATCCAGCACCTGGGCCCGGACGGAGACGTCCAGAGCCGAGACCGCCTCGTCCAGAATGATCAGGTCCGGGCGGATGATCAGCGCCCTGGCAATGGCGATCCGCTGGCGCTGGCCGCCGCTGAATTCATGGCTGTATTTGAGACGGTCTTCCGCCGTCAGCCCGACGCTTTCCAAAGCCTCGACAACCGCCTCCTGCCGGGCCTTACCCCTGGGCGGGGCGTCCAGCAGGTGAAAAGGTTCGGCCACGAGCCTGTCCACCCGCCAGCGCGGATTGAAGCTGCCATAAGGGTCCTGAAACACCACCTGCATGCGCCGGCGCACGGCCCGGTTCGCCTTGTGCCCGGTAAAGACAGGCTCCCCGTCAAACAGGATTGTGCCACCCTGCACCTCTTCCAGCCCCAGGATCGCGCGGGTCAGGGTGGATTTGCCACATCCGGATTCGCCCACCAGACCAAGGCTCTCCCCCTTGCGCAGTTCAAAGCTGACAGCATCCACCGCACGGACCTTGTTGGCTGAGCCCCAGAAGCCGGACGTCCGGTCTGCATAGTCCCGCACCACCGCGCGCACTGACAGAAGAGACGCCTCTCCCGCCCCGGCCGTCCGCTCGGGCACATGGGCAGACGCTGCCAGCAGCGCGCGGGAATATGGATGTTGCATGGTTCTGAACAGGGTGTCCGCCGAACCGCTTTCCACCACCTCTCCCTGGCGCATGATCACCAGATCATCCGCCAGATCGGCGACAACGGCCAGATCGTGGCTGATCAGCATCAGCCCCATGCCATCTTCGGCCACTAACCGTTTCAACAGCGTCAGGATCTGCGCCTGGGTGGTGACATCAAGGGCGGTGGTCGGCTCATCCGCGATTAAAAGCTTCGGCTTCAGGGCGATCGCCATGGCGATCACCACCCGCTGGCGCTGGCCACCGGACAGCTCATGTGGGTAGCGGGTCAGCGGAAACCGGTCCTGGGGCAGCTCCACCCGGCGCAAGGTATCTGCGGCCCGCGCCATTGCCTCGCCCTTTGACACGTTTTCGTGCACCCGGATCGTTTCGGCCACCTGGGCGCCGATGGTCATCAGGGGATTGAGCGCCGTCATTGGCTCCTGAAACACCATTCCGGCCACCCGGCCGCGCAGGCTGCACAGGTCTTTTTCCGAGGCTAAGAGAATGTTCTGGCCATCCAGGGTGATGGTCCCGGAAGATGCCGCGCCATGAGGCAAAAGCTGCAAAACGCTGAGCGCGGTCATGGATTTTCCCGACCCGCTTTCGCCGATCACCCCCAGAATGCGGCCCGGCACGATCCGCATGGACACCTTGTTCAGGACCTGCGCGCCGTGGATGGACAGGCTGAGATCCTCAATCTGCAACAGGCTCATCCGCGCGCCCTCCGCAGTTTCGGATCCAGAAGATCGCGCAGGCCGTCGCCCAGCAGGTTCAGGCCCAGCACCGTCAAGAGGATGGCAAGCCCCGGAAACAGAGCCAGATTAGGGGCAAGGGAAATCATCGTCTGACTGTCGGCCAGCATCCGGCCCCAGCTGGCCGTTGGCGGCTGCGCGCCCAGCCCCACATAGCTGAGGCCGGCTTCGGCCAGAATGCCGAGTGAAAACTGGATCGTACCCTGAACGATCAGGAGGTTGGTGACATTGGGCAGCACATGTTCCACGGAAATCCGCGCTGCGCCCTTGCCTGCGACCCGGGCCGCCAGAATATAGTCCCGGCTCCACAGGCTGAGCGCAGCGCCCCGGGTCAGCCGCGCAAAGACCGGAATGTTGAAGATGCCGATGGCAATGATTGCATTGAGCGCGGAGGCGCCGAAGACCGCCGTGATCATCACCGCGATCAGCAGGCTCGGAAAAGCAAAGACCAGATCGTTCAGCCGCATGATCCCCTCATCCAGCAGGCTGCCCTTGCGCGCGGCAGCGGCCAGCCCGAGCGGCACCCCGGCCAGCATACCAATGCCGACCGCCACCAGCGCAACGGCAATGGAGGTGCGCGCGCCCACCATGATCATGCTCAGGATATCCCGGCCGAACTGGTCCGTGCCAAAGGGGTGGGCCAGACCCGGCGGCTTCAGCCGGTCAGAAATCGCCAGAACCGTGGTGTCGTAGGGCACCCAGACAAGACTGACCAGCGCGGCCCCGGTAAAGAGCAATGTCAGGACAAGCCCGGGCAGCAGGGCCCTGTTCTGCACCAGCGCCCTCATCGCGGCCGCCTCAGGCGCGGGTCAACCAGGGCATAGGCCATGTCGACGGCGAAATTTATCACAATGACCGCGCAGACCAGCAGCATCACCACGCTCTCAACCACGATCAGATCCCGGGCACTGATCGCCTGAAACACCAGGCGGCCAAGGCCTGGCAGATAAAACACATTTTCGATGATGATCGCTCCAGCCAGCAGAAAGGAAAACTGCAACCCGAGGATCGTCAGAACCGGAATCAGGGCATTGCGCAGCGCATGGCGCCACAGGGCCTGGCCCCGGGTCAGCCCCTTGGCGCGCGCAGACCGGATGAAATCTTCCCCCAGCGTGTCCAAGAGGCTGGAGCGCATCACCCGCGTGAGAATGCTGGCCTGTGGCAGCGCCAGGGCGATGGCAGGCAGGGTCAGCGCTTTCAGGCCCGCCCACAGCCCCGCTTCCCAGCCGGGAAACCCGCCGGCAGAAAACCAGCGCAGATTGATGGCAAACACCAGCACCATGAGCATGGCGAACCAGAAATTCGGAATGGCAAGGCCGAGCTGGGTCACACCCATCACGCCTGCGTCCCCATAGGACCCGCGCCGTGACGCGGCCCAGATCCCGGCGGGAAAGGCGATCAGCGTGCTGAGGACAAGAGCATAAAGGGCCAGAGGCAAAGACACTTGAAGCCGGTCGGAAATCAGCTCCGCCACCGGCGTGCGGTAGGTGTAGGAGATGCCGAAATCCCCGGTGAGGAGCCCCCCGGCCCAGGCGAGATAGCGCTGCAGCACCGTCCCGTTGAGACCCAGCTGCTCCCGCAGGGCGTTGAGCGTGTCTTCCTGGGCATTGATCCCGAGCATGTAGCTGGCCGGGTCTCCAGGAACGACTTCCAGCGCCAGGAAAATCACCCCCGACGCCACCGCGAGGCTGAGGACAAGGGAGACAAGGCGTTTGAGAAAATACGTCAGCATGGTCCTGCCAGCCGTTTGGTCCCGGCTGTATTTTGAGTGTCTGGCCGTACCGGAAAGGGCGGGCGCCTGTCACGCAGGTTCCCCCGCCCGAAGGGCGTCATTTGTCCCAATAGACGGCCGTCAGATCCGTGGCCTGGGTCGGCTGGTTCTTCCAGAGCCCGCTAACGCCCGCATCCGCCACCGTTGGGAACGCCAGCTGGAACAGATAGGCATTCACATAGTCCTTGGCGATCATTGTTTCGGCGTCTTTCAGCAGCGCAGAACGCTTTTCCGGATCGGTTTGTGCCGTGATTTGCGCATAGAGTTTCTGGAAGGCCGGGCTGTCATACTGGAAATAATAGTCCGGCCGCGCATAGATGCCGATATCCATCGGCTCCGTGTGGCTGACAATGGTCAGGCCGAAATCCTTGCCCCGAAACACCTGTTCCAGCCACTGGGCCCATTCCAGATTGGTGATCTCGGTCTGAATACCGACGGCCCGCAGTTGGGAAGCGATGATTTCGCCGCCCCGGCGCGCATAGGAGGGCGGCGGCAGTTTCAGGCTGGTGGTGAACCCGTCCGGATATCCGGCTTCCGCCAGAAGCTTTTTCGACAGCGCCGGATCATAGGCGCTGAGACCGGTTAGATCGACATAGTCGGGATTGTGGGGCGCGAAATGGGTACCGATTGGCGTGCCATAGCCGAACATGGCGCCGTCAATGACCGCCTGCCGGTCAATGGCATGGGCCACCGCTTCACGCACCTTGAGATTGTCGAACGGCGGCTGCTTGTTGTTCATGGCGAGGATTGTTTCGCCTTCCGTCGTGCCGACAATCACCTGGAACCGCGGATCGGCCTCGAATTGGGGCAGGTTTTCCGGGGCGGGATAGTTGACGAAGACATTGACATCCTCGGCCATCATCGCGGCAAAAGCAGCAGTCGGATCAGAAATGAACTTGAAGCTGACCTTTTCGAGCTTGGCCGGGGGGCCCCAATAGTCCGGGTTCTTGACCAGATCAATCTTGTCACCCTGGACCCAGTCAGAGAACTTGAAGGCGCCGGTGCCAATGGGGCTGGTCTTGATGCTGCCAATGCTTTCCGGCGCAACGATCACCGCATCGCCCCAGGCCATGTTGAACAGAAAATTGCTGTTGGCCGCTTTCAGCGTGACCTTCACCGTCAGCGGATCCACCACCTCAACCGTATCGATTCCGGAAAACAGCGCCTTTTGGGCATTCGCGCTGTCATCAGCCCGGGCCCGGTCCAGGCTGAATTTCACATCCTCGGCCGTCATCTTCGTGCCGTCGTGGAACGTCACCCCGTCATGGAGCTTGAACACATAGGTCTTGCCGTCGTCAGACACCGTCCAGCTTTCGGCAAGGCCCGGATTGACGGACCCGTCCGGCCCGAAGCGGGTCAGCCCTTCAAACACATTGGCGTAAAGCACAGAATCGATGGCCCCGGCCGCCGCGCTGGTCGGGTCAAGATGAGGCGGTTCAAGCTGCATGGCCACCACAATATCACTCTTGGCCTCAGCCATGCCGACGCTGGCCATCAGCGCCAATGCGCCGATCAGACCCGTTCTTATCCTGTTCACACCCCAGTTCAAAGCCATGTCTGTCCCCTTATGTTTCTTGTCCCGCGTCTTCACCGCCCCGCAAGCAGATCGATCAGCGCCCGGCCCATCACCTTTGCTGAATCCAGCATATCCTCCACACCCACATATTCGTCCGGTTTATGTGCAAGATCCAGAATGCCGGGACCGTAGGCGATGCAGTTTTTCAGTTTTCCGATCCGGTCGATATGTTTCTGGTCATAGGTTCCCGGGCTGACGACATATTCGGCCTGTTTGCCCATGGTTTCCTGAATGGCTTTTGCCACCGTTTGCACCACCGGCGCCTCCTTGTCCGTCATGGTCGGGAGGACCCGGTGCAATTCCCGCATCTCGTATTTGAAAGTGTTCCTCTTGTCCGCAACCGTTTCCAGGATCCCGGTGATTTCAGCCTGCACATCCTCAATGGTCTCTTCAAGCAGAAAGCGGCGGTCGATGATCATGCGGCAACTGTCGGGAACACAGGGGCTCGGCAGACCGGTAAAGTCAGCATCGCCTTCCGACTGGCCGCCATGGATCGAGTTGATGTTGAGGGTCGACTGACGCGCCCCTTCCGGCACCACGGGCATTTCGGTCCGTTTTTCCGCAAGGGCGGGAAAGAGGCTGTCTTCCATCTCTTCCAGAACCGCGCCCATATGCCGGACCGCACAATCGCCAAGGAACGGCATGGAGCCGTGGGCGATTTCCCCGAAAGTTTCCACCTCCGCCCACCAAACCCCCCGATGGCCAAGGCAGATCCGGTCCTTGTTGAGAGGTTCGGGAATAATGACATGCTGCACGCGCTCCGGTGCGAAATAGCCTTTGCCAGCCAGATAGGCGACCCCACCAAAACCGCCGGATTCCTCATCCGCCGTGCCGCTGATCTCCACCGCCCCGGAGAAGCCGGGGCACACCGCCAGAAACGCCTCGGCCGCAACGATGCTGGCCGCAAGACCGCCCTTCATGTCACAGGCCCCGCGCCCGTAGATCTTGCCGTCGTGAAGCTCCCCGCCAAATGGGTCCCGCGTCCAGCCGAGCCCGACATCGACCACATCGATATGGCTGTTGAAATGAACACACTCTCCCGGCCGGGGGCCTTCGCGCCGTGCAACCACATTCCAGCGCGGATATTTTTCGCTGTCCCCAGGCGCGCCATGGGCGCGCACCAACTCGATGTCAAAGCCGGAGGCCTTGAGGCGCCCGGCGAGATAGTCGCAGATCTCCCGGTAGTTTTCGCCCGGCGGATTGAGGGTCGGGATTTGCAACAGATCCTGGGTCAGCGCGATCAGATCCTCGCGTCTTGCCTCGATTTCTCGAATCAGTTGATCGGTCAAATCCATGCGGCCCAGTCCTGATCTGGCAAAATTTACAGGAACTATGCTACCATCCACCTACGGTGCCAATACCGTAGGATCACGGTGAGCCATGCAGGATATCAACAGCCTTGCATTCGACTATGCGCCCATGGGCCTGGCGCTGACCGAGCATCGTGTCATCAGAACCTGCAACCAGACTTTTGCCGATATGTTCGGATATGAAAAAGACCAGCTCCTGGGGCGCAGTTTCCGGTTGCTCTACGGCTCGGACGAGGAATTTCATCAAGTTCGGGACATCGGCCTGAAGCCGCTCAGCCAGTCGCTGCCCTATACGGATGAGCGGCTGATGCGCAGGGCCGACGGCTCGCGGATCTGGTGCCGCTTCCGGGCCAGAACCTTGACACCGGATCAGCCGCTCGCCCGCACGGTTCTGAGCTTTGCGCTGATTGACGACACCCGCAGCGGGCCGAAACTCACCCCACGTGAACGGGACGTTTTGCTGCTGCTTTCAAAAGGGCTGACCAGCAAGGAAATGGCCCGTCTGCTGGGTCTTTCGCCGCGCACGGTGGAAGATGTGCGGGCCCGGCTCTTGAGGAAATTCAAGGTCAAGTCGGTGGCCGTTCTGTTGACCCGGCTGTCGGGTCTGCGGACTGGCAATTCATAACGTAGCGTTATCAATGCGGATAGAAAGTTGACGCTGCTGGATTGAATAATTTTCGCAATCAAATTTTATGACAAACCCCAAAGATTAAGTTGCCAGAACATGCGTTTGTCCCATCTAATTTATATGGGGGCAGGCTGTTTGGGATCGCCTAGCTGGAAGTTGGAACATGGAGATTTACACGCGTTTCGCGGAAGATTACCGAAATAGGAACCTGGAGGAACTTTCCATCCAGGATTACCTGCTGGGATGCAGGGACGACCCTTTGATGCGCGCGACGGCGGCCGAGCGCATGATGGCCGCCATTGGCGAGCCGGAGATTATCGACACCAGCCAGGATCAGCGGCTGGGCCGGATTTTCATGAACCGGACGATCAAGCGCTACGCCCCTTTCAAAAACCTGTTCGGCATGGAGGCCACGATCGAGCGGATCGTCGGTTTCTTCCGCCATGCCAGCCAGGGTCTGGAAGAGCGCAAGCAGATCCTTTACCTGCTCGGACCGGTCGGCGGCGGCAAATCCAGCATGGCCGAAATCCTGAAAAAGCTCATGGAGCAGGAGCCAATCTATGTGCTTAAGGCGGGCGATCAGATCAGCCCTGTCTATGAATCCCCCCTTGGCCTTTTCAGCGCCAACCGGGTCGGCGACCTCCTGGAAGACAAATACAATATTCCCCGGCGCCTGCTGACCGGGCTGATCTCCCCCTGGGCCACCAAGCGTCTCGACGAGTTCGAAGGCGACATTTCCAAATTTTCCATCGTCAAGCTTTATCCCTCGCGCTTGCGTCAGATTGGCGTTACCAAGACCGAACCGGGAGATGAGAACAATCAGGATGTCTCTGCCCTGGTCGGCAAGCTGGACATCCGCAAGCTGGAGGAATTCAGCCAGGATGACCCGGACGCCTACAGCTATTCCGGCGCCTTGAACCGGACCACTCAAGGCCTGATGGAATTCGTGGAGATGTTCAAGGCCCCGATCAAGGTGCTGCACCCCTTGCTGACAGCGACCCAGGAAGGGTCCTATGTGGGCACCGAAAATATCGGCGCCTTGCCGTTCCAGGGGCTGATCCTGGCCCATTCCAACGAATCCGAATGGAGCCAGTTCAAGAACAACAAGAACAATGAAGCGTTTCTGGATCGGATCAGCGTGGTCAAGGTGCCCTACTGCCTCAGGGCCTCTGCCGAGGCGGATATCTATGAAAAGCTGCTGAGCCAGAGCGCTCTGGTAGATGCCCCCTGCGCTCCTGAGACCCTGCCGCTTCTGGCCCGGTTCAGCGTGCTCACCCGCCTGCATGAACATGAAAATTCGACGCTCTATTCCAAGCTCCGGGTCTATGACGGCGACATGCTGAAGGATTCCGATCCCAAGGCGAAATCCTTGCAGGAATACCGGGACGCAGCCGGCGTCGACGAGGGCATGAACGGCATTTCCACCCGGTTTGCCTTCAAGGTTCTGTCGGAAACCTTCAATCATGACACGGAGGAAATCTCCGCCGATCCGGTGCACCTAATGTATGTACTGGAACAGGCCGTGCGGCGGGAACAGTTCGATGCGGAAACCGAAAGCCGCTATCTGGACTTCCTGAAGACGGAACTGGCCCCGCACTACGCGGAATTCATCGGCAACGAAATCCAGAAAGCCTATCTGGAATCCTACACCGACTACGGTCAGAACCTGTTCGACCGCTACATCGCCTATGCGGATGCCTGGATCGAGGAACAGGACTACAAGGACCCGGACACGGGCCAGATCTTCGACCGGGAGGTTCTGGAAAAGGAACTGGAGAAGATCGAGCAGCCCGCAGGTGTCGCCAACCCGAAGGACTTCCGCAACGAGGTCGTGAAATTCGTGCTGCGTGCCCGCGCGGAAAACCAGGGCCAGAACCCGGATTGGCGCCGCTATGAAAAACTGCGCCAGGTCATTGAAAAGCGCATGTTCGGCAAGGTCGAGGAGCTGCTGCCCGTCATCAGCTTCGGGGCCAAGCGGGACAAGAAAACCGACGAAAAGCACCATGAATTCGTCGAGCGCATGACCGGGCACGGCTACACGAAACGGCAGGTCCGCCGCTTGGTGGAGTGGTATATGCGCGTGAACAAGGCCGGGTAGGCGGATGGGGGCGCATTGAACAATGGCGCATTTCATCGACCGGCGGCTGAACCCGAAAGACAAGAGCCTGAGCAACCGGCGCAGGTTCTTGAAACGGGTGCGCACGCAGATCAAGAAAGCCGTGGAAGAAGCCGTGCGCGAGCGCAGCATTGCCGATGTAGGCCGGGCGAAAAACGTGTCGGTCCCCACAGAGGGCGTCGCCGAGCCGACCTTCCGCAAGGCCGCAGATGGCGGCCGCCGCGAGCGTGTCTTTACCGGCAACAAGACCTTTCAGGCCGGCGACCGGATTGAAAAACCACCCCGCACCGGCGGCGGCGGCGCCGGTAAGCAGGGAGCCCCTGATGGCGAGGGGCAGGATGATTTCCTGTTCGCCCTGTCGCGGGAAGAATTCCTCGATTTCTTCTTTGACGATCTGGAGCTGCCGGATCTGGTGAAGGAGAGCCTGAAGGAAATCACAAAGACCCATCCGCACAGGGCGGGCTATTCCACCTCGGGCGCCCCGGCCAATATCAATGTCGCCCGCACCATGCGCAATGCGCTAGGACGGCGCATCGGGCTGAAGCGCCCCCGGGACAAAGACGCCCAGGAGCTTTTGAAGCGCATCTTGACGCTGGAGGCCGTTTCCAAGCCGACGGCGAAACAGCGCGCGGATCTGAAGGCCCTGCGCACCGAATATGAAAAGCTGCAGAAGCGGCGCAAGGTGATCGCCTATATCGACCCGCTGGATGTGCGCTACAATTATTTTGTCCAGCAGCCGGAACCGAACTCCAATGCGGTGATGTTCTGCCTCATGGATGTCTCGGCCTCCATGGGCGAGCGGGAAAAGGACCTTGCCAAGCGCTTTTTCATGCTGCTGCACCTGTTTTTGAACCGGCGCTACGAGAAAACCGAAATCGTCTTCATCCGCCATACCCATGACGCATCGGAAGTTGATGAGGACACGTTTTTCTATTCCCCGCAAACCGGCGGCACCATGGTCAGCTCCGCCCTGGTGGTCATGAATGAGGTGATCCGGGAGCGCTATCCGCCCTCCGAATGGAACATCTATGCGGCCCAGGCCTCGGACGGCGAGAATTTCAGCGGCGATTCAGAGCGCTGTGTGGCGCTGCTCACCCAGGAACTGATGCCGGTCTGCCAGTATTTCGCCTATGTGGAGATTGTAGGCGAGGACGAGGCGCAGCTGATCAACAGCGAAGCAACGGGCATGGAGCTTTGGGAATCCTATGGCTCGGTGGCCGAGCGCTGGCCCAATTTCGCCCGCAAGCGGGTCTCCAGGATCGCGGATATCTATCCTGTCTTCCGCGAGCTGTTTGCCCGTGAGCCCGCAGGAAAAAGCCATGGCTAGACGAACCGCCCGCTCCAAACCGGAGCTCCTGTTCGATCAGACCGACTGGGACTTCGACACGCTCCGGCGCACCCTTGATGCCATTGAAGAGGTGGCGAGGGACGATCTGGAGCTGGATTTTTATCCCAACCAGATCGAGATCATCTCCTCAGAACAGATGCTGGATGCCTACTCGTCCGTGGGGATGCCGCTGATGTATCACCACTGGTCCTTCGGCAAGCATTTTCTCGGGCATGAGCGGCTCTACCGGAAGGGCGCCCGGGGCCTTGCCTATGAGATCGTGATCAACTCCAATCCCTGTATCAGCTACTGCCTGGAAGAAAACACCATGCCGCTGCAGGCGCTGGTGATGGCCCATGCGGCCTTCGGGCACAACCACTTCTTCAAATCCAACCACCTGTTTGAACAATGGACCGATGCGGACGGGATTCTGGACTATCTGGAATACGCCCGCCGCTTTCTGGCCGAGTGCGAGGAAAAACACGGGGGCAGCGAGGTGGAGGCCACCCTGGACGCAGCTCACGCCCTGATGCCCCACGGAGTGTTCCGCCACCGGCGCCCGCGCCAGTTGTCCCTGCGCGAAGCGGAAGAGCAGCGTCAGCAGCGCATCGCCGCCGCCCAGCAGAATGTCTATTATCTCTGGAACACACTGCCCAACCAGAGCGACGCCAAGCGCCTGAAGGACACCGGCCTCTTGGGCCGCAAGCGGGATATGCAGCTGCCGGAAGAAAACCTCTTGTATTTCCTGGAGCTTTACAGCCCCATACTGGCCCCCTGGCAGCGCGAAGCCTTAAGGATCGTGCGCAATATCAGCCAGTATTTTTACCCGCAGAAACAGACCAAGGTGATGAACGAGGGCTGCGCCTGTTTTGTTCATTACTACATCTTGAACAAGTTGCATGCCGATGGACGCCTCTCCGATGGAGCCATGCTTGAAATCCTGCACAGTCACACCAATGTTCTGACCCAGCCCGGCTTCGATGATCCCCGGTTTTCCGGTATCAACCCATATGCGCTCGGCTTTGCCATGATGGAGGACATCAAACGGGTCTGCACGGACCCGACAGAAGAGGACCGGGAGTGGTTCCCCGAAATTGCCGGATCAGGAGACTGGCGCACGGTGCTGAAACATGCCTGGGCCAATTACAGGGATGAGAGCTTCATCCAGCAATTCCTGTCGCCCACGGTCATGCGCCGGTTCCGCATGTTTGCGATTTCCGATGAGTCCCATTCGCGCTTCTGCACGGTCACCGGCATTCACAACACCCATGGCTACCGGCATTTGCGCGATGTGCTGGCCCAGGATCATGACCTTGCGGCGATGGAGCCGGACATTCAGGTGGCCGACGCCGACCTTCTCGGTGACCGGTGTCTGCATCTTCAATCCGTCCAGCGCAACGCCGTGCCTCTGGAAGCCTCCAGCCGGGCGGCAACGCTGAAATATGTGGAACGGCTGTGGGGCTACAAGGTCGAGCTGGTGGAAGTGGACTAGAAGCCGGTCAAACCCTATGAACAACCGCCCGGCGCTCGGCGCCGGGCAGCTCTGAAGGTTTTTCAAGGGCGGCGGTCTTACTTCTTCAGCGTGGCGATATAGCCATCCACCTCGGCCAGGGAGAGATATTCCACCTCCTCCGTGCCGCTTTCGGAGAACTTCCAGACAACGGCCGGAGCCGAGACATCGCCATTGGCGTCAAACCGCACATCGCCTGTCGCGCCCTGATATTTGACCGTGCCACCTTCCGCGAGGGCCGCCTTGGCTGCCTTGAACCCGGCTACATCCGCCGTCACCGGTGTTCCGTCCGGGTCCGTGACCTTGGCAACGGCGGCAGCGATCTCGGCGCCGGACGCCTCTTTGCCGGCCGCTTCCATGGCCAGAAGCGAGATCATGGCCGCATCAAAGCTGTTGGCAAGGCCCGGTCCGTTCGGCTCGGAGCCGAATTTCTTTTCATAGGCAGCCTTGAACGCATCGGCGCTGGCAACCCGCGGCGAGGCCGTGTCCGTTCCCAGGGCCTTGCCCAGATATTGCAGGCCGACATTGTCCCGGAACTCGTCGGATTTCAGCGAGTTGGCAAGGATCATGTTCTGCGTGCCGCCAAGGGACAGCCATTCGCGCACGGCCGACGTGCCCTCATTGGGATAAAGCGCCAGATAGAGCGCATCCGGCTGGCCGGTGAGGGCCTTGGTCACCTCGGCCCGGTAAGAGGGCTGAGCGTCGTTGATGGCCACGGACGCGGTCACCTCAATGCCGTCGGCGGCGAAATCGGCGGCAATCAGCCGGGCCATATCCTGGCCCCAGTCGTCATTCTTGTACAAAATGGCGATCTTCTTATAGCCGTTATCCGCCGCCACCTTGGCCCCCATGGCCGCCTGTACGGCGGTGGTGGCAAAGGTTCGGAACCAAAGACCCTTGGTCTTGCCGTCCTCGGCCAGCTTGGTGAAGGCGGTGGAAGAGGAGCAGCAGGACATCTGCATGACGCCTGACGGACCGGTGACCGAGGTCAGGATCGGCATGGACACGCCGGAGGAAACGGCCCCAAGCAGCAGCTTGACCCCTTCCAGATCGACCAGTGCCTTGGCAGCATCCACGCCGACCTTGGGATCAACCTGGGTATCGCGCAGGACCATCTCGATCTTGCAGCCGGCCGCGCCACCGGCCTCGTTGACCTGATCGACCGCAAACTGGGCGACTTCGGCAATCGGGCGGCCCCAATCGACGGAGGTCGGCAGGGTGGCGCCTATTTTGGTGGTGCAGTCCTGGGCCTGGGCACCGGTGCTCAACGCGGAGACCCCTGCCGAAAAAGCGGCAAAGATAAGTGACTTCTTCATGTGAACCCCTCTACTTTTGACTTCTCCCGGTTCTGGCCGGGTTGGGAAACGACCAGCTGCTCGGGAAAAAGGCCCTGCGGCCTCCAAAGCAGCATGCCGACAATCACCAGGCCGATCAGGATGAACTGGATCGATCCGGTGTAGAGCTGGGCTTCGACAGGCGCGAAGCGTGACAGCCCCCATCCCGAAAAGGTCCAGGCGCCCCATATGAGGCAGGTCCCGGCCAGGGCGCCCTTCGTGTTTCCGGCCCCGCCGACAATCAGCATGGCCCAGATCTGGAAGGTCAGGATGGGAAGAACGTCCTGTGGACTGACAAAAGCATAGAAGGTGCCGTACAGCCCGCCTGCAAGGCCAATGATGACCGAGCCTGTGACGAAAGACAGGAGGCGAATGCGGTCCGGCGCCTTGCCCAGAGACTGTGCTGCGGTCTCGTCCTCGCGGATGGCGCGCAGTAGCCGACCGAACGGAGACACGGTCAAGCGCTCCAGAAACTGGAAAACCAGTGCCAGAATTCCCAGAACGCAGATCAGAAAGGCCAGATTGTAGCTAAACCCATCCCCGAGCAGCGCCTGGAAAGGGCGCTCGAACCCCCGAATGCCCTGAGCCCCGCCGGTGAGCGCAGTGGCGTTGCGCACTACATTTTCAAAGGCGACCGCCACACCGAAAGTGGCAATGGCCAAGTAATCGTGGCGCAGGCGCAAGGTCAGCTTGCCCACAATCCAGGCCAGCCCCCCGGCAAAGGCCATGCCGCCCAAAAGCGCGAGCGGATAAAAGAGGCCGAACCCGCCCAGCTGGCCGGCCTGCGGGGCCCCGCCCAGGATCAGCGTGCCATAGGCCCCGGCCCCGAAGGAGGCGACGACCCCGCCATTGAACAGGCCGGTATTGCCCCATTGGAGGTTCAGACCCAGAACGGCGATCCCCAAAATGGCGGCAACGGTGAGAAAGAAAATCAGATAGGAAGCAATGCCGATCATGCCCGGGCCTCCCCGAAGAGCCCGTTGGGGCGGATCAACAGCACAGCGAGGATCATCAGGAACGGCACCGACGGGCTGTAGCCGGAGGGCAAAAGGAGCAAGGCCAGGTTTGAGGCAATGCCCACAATAAAACCGCCCAGAACTGCCCCGTAGATGCTGCCGATGCCGCCGACAATGGTGGCGGCAAAGATCGGCAGGACCAGATCCCGGCCCATAACCGGCGTGATCTGATAGCTGAGGCCGTAAAACACCCCGGCAACCGCGCCGAGCCCGCCGCCAATGAGCCAGACCACCATCACCATGCGTTTCAGACTGACCCCGTGCACCTGGGCCAGCCCCGGATTTTCCGCAACCGCGCGCAGGGCAAAGCCGAATGTGGTGCGCGACAGCACAAGATAAAGCAGCAGCATCAGAACAAGCGCTGCCGCTAGCACAAACAGCTGGTCGGGCTTGACCAGCAGCAGCGGATCACGGGACAGGACCATGGCAAAGGCAATGTCGCGGGAATAAAGCTCCCCTGACAGGCCAAAGATCAGGCCGATGACATTGCGGATGACAAGAGACATGCCGAACGACGCAAACACCATGGAGAGTTCCCCGCCCTTCTCCCGAACCCTTTTGAATATGAACTTGTCAATCAACACCGCCGTCAGCCCGGTCAGGACCATGGAGGCCAGCATGGCCAGTAGCAGCGCACCGGTGAGCGAGAGGCCGCCGAGTTTTTCAGACAGGACCGGAGTGAGCGCGGCGAACAACCTGTCAAAGACAAGCGCGCAATAGGCCCCAACGGACAGCAGTTCGGCATGGGAGAAATTGGCGAAACGCAAGATATGCATCACAAGTGTGAGGCCGATGGCGCCAAGGGACAGGTAGGAGCCGACCAGGACCCCGTCAACAAGATGCTGTATCATGCCACGCCCCGCCTTTCACCGCCGAGATAAATGCGGCCCAGAGCCGGGTCTTCCAACAGGCTCCTGGACGGTCCGTCAAGCTGGTTGCGGCCTTCAGCCAGCACATAACAATGATCGGCGCGGCGCAGGGCCTGTTTCACATTCTGTTCGACCAGCAGGATCGTTACCCCCTGATCCGTGAGCGCCTTGGCGTGATCCAGCACCTCTTCGGCCGCCTTGGGCGACAGGCCTGCGGAAGGCTCGTCCATCAGGATCACTCGGGGCACGGCCGCCAAAGCCATGGCGACGGCCAGAAACTGCCGCTGGCCTCCGGAAAGGGAGCCGGCCTTTTGCACCCGCTTGTCTGCCAGCACCGGGAAGCGCTGGAAAAGCTCTGCCAATCTGGCGGGCGGGTCAGCTTGTCCTTTCAGGACTAGATCCAGATTTTGCTGGATGGTCAGGGTCCGGAACACATTGTCCGTCTGGGGTACATAGGCAACGCCAACCCCGGTCATCCGGTCCGGCGTCTCCTGCGTGATGTCGCGGCTCTCAATACGGATCGCGCCGCTGCTGACCGGCAGCAGGCCGAAAACGGTCTTGATCAATGTGGATTTGCCCGCCCCGTTCGGCCCGATGATGGCGGTCATCTTGCCCCTTTGCGCGGTCAGGGACACATCGCTCAAGATGGGAAGATCCGGCACATAGCCTGCCGTGACCCGGTCGATGGTCAGCACGGCGTCAGACATCGGCGGGTGCCCCCAGATAGGCATCCAGCAGCAGTGGATTGGACTGGGCGTCCTTGGCACTGCCTTCAAAGACCACCTTGCCTTCCGCCAGTGCAATCACCGGATCGCAATGGCGCATAACAAAATCCATGTCGTGCTCGATGATCAGGAAGGTTTTGCCGGTCCGGTTCAATTCCTCGATCTTCCCGATCAGGATCTCGGTCAGCGCCGGATTGACGCCGGCCGCCGGTTCATCCAGAAGGACGAGTTTGGGATCGCCCATCAGCACCCGGGCCAGTTCCAGAAGTTTCATCTGGCCCCCGGAAATCTTGCCCGCGGGCTGATCCGCAAGGGGTAGCAGGGTCACGAAATCCAGAACCTCCAGCGCCCGGCGGCGGATCTCCTGTTCCTGGATGCGCATCCGGCCCCGTCCGAACACCGCCCCCCACAGGGTTTCCCCGCTCTGGTTCAAGGGCGCCAGCATGACATTTTCAAGAACGCTCATGCGCTTGAAAGGCCGGGGGATCTGGAACGTGCGGCCCAGCCTTTGCGCGAATCGGCGGTCCGGCGGCAAGGACGAAATATCCGTGCCGAAATAAGCGATCCGGCCGCCGGTTGGCGCCAGATCCCCGGCCAGCACATTGAAAAGCGTTGATTTTCCGGCTCCGTTCGGGCCGATCAGGCCGGTGATCGAGCCTGTCCGAATGCTGAGCGTGACCCCGTCAACCGCCTGGAAGTCTCCGAAAGACCGGCTGATGCCGTCAAGCTGCAGGATCGGTTCAGCCATCAGCGGCCCCCAGTACCTTGTCATCCGGCCGGGTGTTGAGATTGTATTTCATGATCCGGCCATGGCGCCCGGCCCGGTCCCCTTCCAGCCCGAAGACAGGCCCCTGGGGGCCGGGAGCCCGGGCCAGAAGAGCTGCAATCTGGCCCAGGTCCCTGTCATCGAGCTGGAAGCGGAACACCTCAAGGGTCTTCGGCAGATGCCGGGCATAGCGCGCCCCTACAATGGCAGCGGCGACCCGGGGCTGCTGCAGCACCCAGCGGGTTGCAACGGAACTGAGCGTCACGCCGTGGCGCGCGCCGATGTCCTGCAACAGTTCAAGAAGCTCCTGAAAAGCGGACCAGGGACCGAATTCATCAATGATCAGCCGGTATTTCACCAAAGACCGGTTGTCAAAGACAAAGCCCGGGTCCGGCTGGCCGAGCCAGGTTTCTGTCAGGAACCCCCCGGCCAATGTGCCGTAACACAGAAGCTGCAGATCATTTTCCGCACACCAAGGCACCAGGGTGTGCGCCGGGCGCCGGTCGAGCAGGGAATATTGCACCTGGGTCGACACCAGATCGATGCCCGCGTCCAGAAACGGCCTTGTGTCGGCAACATCCCAGTTGGTGACCCCGAGATGGGCGATCTTGCCCGTGTCCTGGCAGCGCTTCAAAGCCTCCATGGCCTTGACAGGCGCGCCGATCCCAGTGTCCCACCAGTAGAATTGCACCAGATGAAGCCGGTCGATGCGCAGCCGCTTCAACGACCGGTCGACAATCGCCTCCACCTCATGATCCTGAAGATCCGCCAGCCTTTCCAGATCCGGCACCAGCTTCGTGTGCACCTGAACCCGGCTGGCAATCTCTCCTCCGCGCCTGCGGCGCAGATCGGCAATAAAGGTGCCGATCATCTCTTCCACGCCCGTATAAATGTCGGCGCAATCAAAGGCTGTGATCCCAGCATCCACAAAGGCTTCCATGTCGGCAATGGCCGAGGCAGGGTCCACCGGACCATGGTCTCCGGCCAGCTGCCAGCCACCCTTGATGACACGGGAAATTGCATGGCCGGGCCGCAGCTCTGCGGTTTCTGCGCTCATTCGGCCTCATCCTTCTGCCAGTAAGGGGTGCTGCGCGCCCCGGGCAGGCCGGTGGTTTCCGCGTGAGAGAACCAGCGCTTCTTCGTCCGGGTGATTTTGAAGCGGCCGCCGCAATGGGGATCGGGACAGGCGACCTCGGCGTCGGTGGTCATCCAGTCGGCCGGGTGTGTGTCCCGCTGCTTTGCGGGCAAAAGCGGCAGGACCGCCGCAAGCGCATACATGGACACGCGCTGCCCGGCGGAAAACACAAGCGCCTCGCCCTCCACGGCAAAGCTTTCGCCTTCCACATGGCGGCAGATCGGCGTGCGGCCGTCCAGCACGGTCTCGACCTTCAGGTCATATAGCCAGAACCCGTCATCCACCCCCGCTGGAGGCGTTCCGGATTTCTCCTCACTGTTGTCAGCCACTGCGCTCCCCGGTTTTTTGTCTTGGCGCCTTGATTGTGATCTGTGATATTTTATACTATGTCTCAAAATTTCAATGTCAAGACAAGAAGCGGACGCCAAACAGAGGGCAGAGCGATGAATGAGCCGAAAATCGCCCCGATAGACCAGTCCAAACTGAGGGAGAGCGTTTACAACGCCTTGAGGGAGGCCTTTACACGCGGCGCCTTTGCACCGGGCGAAACCGTGAGCCTGCGCGCGCTGGCCGACCAGCTCGGCACCTCCATGACCCCTGTGCGCGAAGCCGTGCGCCGCCTGGTGGCGGAAGGTGCGCTGATCGATACGCCCAGCCGGACGCTTGCCGTGCCCGCCTTTGATGCGGAGCGGATGCGCGAACTCAAGAGGGCTCGCCTGGCCCTGGAATGCCTGTTGCTGGATGAGGCCATGGACCATATCGATCCGGCCGGGATCGATGCGCTTGCGGCCATCATCGCCACCCCGCGCGCGAAGGACAGCACACCTGACCTGACCCTGAATTACGCCTTTCATTTCAGCCTCTACAGGCAAGCGCGTTCCAAAGTGATCCTGCCGCTGGTGGAAGCGCTCTGGCTGCAATATGGCGCGTTCCTGAATCTGGTGGTCAAGGAGCAGGCCGCCGTCAGGATGCCAGAACATATTCACCACGAGCAGATCATCGCCGCCCTGCGCGGCAAAGACCGGGCTGCTGCCCAAGAGGCGCTCACCCTCGACATTGAACGCAGCTTCAAGCTGCTGCTTCCTGAAACCTGAAGGACATTTGCATGACCGCCGCCCCGCAGCGCCACAGCCTCGCAGACGGTTTGGAGATCAGCCGCGTTCTGACCGGCCTCTGGCAAGTCGCCGACATTGAAAAGGATCGCGGACCGATCGACCCGGACCGGGGCGCCGATCATCTGGAGCCATATCTGAAAGCCGGATTTTCCACCTTCGACATGGCCGACCACTATGGCAGCGCGGAAGTCATCTGCGGCCGTTTGCTGGCTCGGGACGGGCATCCCGCAAAACCGCAGATCTGCACCAAATGGTGCCCGGAACCGGGCCCGATGACGGCGGAAGTGGTCCGGGCCGGTGTCGAGGAGCGCCTCGACCGGCTGGGCACCAGCTGCATCGACCTGCTTCAGTTCCACTGGTGGAGCTTTGAGCATCCGGCCTGGCTGGACGCACTGCACGAACTCAGGAAACTGAGGGATGAAGGCATGATCAAGGCCCTCGGGGTCACCAATTTCGACGCCGCCCATTTGCGCCTGGCGCTTGCCGATGGCATCCCGCTGGTCACCAACCAGGTGTCCTTTTCCATGGTTGACCGGCGCGCCCTTGGACCCTTGTCGGAGCTGTGCACGCAACAAGATGTGAAGCTGCTCGCCTATGGCACATTGTGCGGCGGCTTCCTGTCCCAGCGCTGGCTAGGTACGCCGGACCCCAGCGGGATTTCCGACTGGTCGAAAATGAAATACAAGCGCTTCATAGACGCGGCCGGCGGCTGGGACGGTTTCCAGGAAATCCTGCAAGCCGCAAGTACCATTGCCCAGAAGCATGGTGTCTCCCTGGCCAATGTCGCCACCCGCTGGGTGCTGCAACAGCCAGCCGTTGCCGGGGTGATCGTGGGCGCGCGGCTGGGCGAGAGCGAGCATATTGCCGACAACACCAAACTGTTTTCCTTCATGCTGGACGATGAAGACCTGAACCGTCTCGATCGCGCCTTTGCAAGAACGCAGATGGTGCCGGGCGATTGCGGCGATGAATACCGGCGCCCGCCTTTCCTGACCGCATCGGGCGATCTGAGCCACCACCTGGCCGAAATGCCCCGGGCGCATGGCGCGGCCCAGGCACCGCACCGCACCGACGCGCAGCAGGTGCTCACTGGATCGGATTGGGAAGAGATTGCGGGCTATTGCCGGGCGCACCGGATCGGCAACCGGATTCTCGTTTCCGGAACAACCGCCGTGGCCGGCGCGGCGCGGGCCGTTGCACCGGACGATGCGGCCGCCCAGACAACCTTTATTCTCGACAAGATCCTGGCTGCGGTGGCCGCCCTCGGGGGCGCAGCGGAAGATGTGATCCGCACCCGCATCTATATTGTCGATGACGACGATGTCCTGGAGATCTCCCGCGCCCATGGCCGCGTGTTTGCGGATATCAAACCCGCCAACACGCTGGTTGTTGTGGCCGGCCTGATTGGGGATCACCGGGTTGAAATCGAGGCCGAAGCTCTGATCAGAAGCCCGGATTGAAAGCTGCTGGAGGCGGATGACAGTCCGTCTCAGCCCACACCAGGGGCAGCCACTGCCGCCAGCGCCCGCCCTGCTTGTGCCGCATAGGCCCGTGACAGGGGGTGGCTTGCCCTGTCCAGGAAGCGGGCCGTTGGCAGATCTTCCGCTAGACTGCCCGCCTCCAGCACTGCGATACGGTGGCTTAACCGTAGCAGAGGCGCAAGGTCGTGGCTGATGATCAAGACGGCGAGGGCACGGTCCTGCAGGAGTGTTTCCAGAAGCTCCATGGTGGTGACCTGGGTTGCCAGATCAAGCGACGAAAACGGTTCATCCAGAATGAGCGCATCCGGCTCTGCCGCAAGGGCGCGGGCCAGCGCAACCCGCTGGCACTGGCCGCCGGACAGCATATGCGGACGCTGGGTCTGCAGCGCGCCCCCGATGCCAAGATCCTGCAACAGCTGCTCCGCCCGCTGCTTGCGCCCGCGTGCCGCCCCGATGCGGAACCCGTTCAGCGTTTCCAGGACCGTGCCCCGGGCACTCAAAAACGGGCTGAGGGCCTGAACCGGATCCTGCCACAGATACTGGATCCGCCGCCGGGCATCACCCTGTCCAGGTGCGATCTTGCGCCCCCCAAGGGCCACCGATCCGCTGTCGGCCCGCTCCAGACCGACAAGACACCGGGCCAGGGTCGATTTGCCGCTGCCCGAACGGCCGATGAGCCCCATCACGTCGCCCTGGCGCAGCTCCAGATCAATATTCCTCAGGACCACGCTGCCCCGGAACGCCTTGCAAAGCCCGGTGACCGTCAGCATGGCGCCCCCCGCATCCTGCCAGGCCTGTCCAAAACCGTGCTTCCAAATTCCAATTCGCGCGCCGCAGCGGCCAGCGCCTGCCCCTCCTGCGAGACGGCCCGGTCCATCTGATCCAGCGCCAGGGTTTCCACCACCTGCCCTTTGGACAGGACCAGGCTGTCTGCCGCTACCTGGCGGACTGCGCGCAGATCGTGGCTGATATAAAGCAATGCCGCGCCGGTTTCGTCCAGCATGACCTTCAGCGCCTTGAGCACGTCGCGCTCAGTCAGGACATCGAGCCCGGTTGTCGGTTCATCGGCAATCAGAACCTTGGGCCGCAGGATCAGCGCCATGGCGATCAGCACCCGCTGTTTCATGCCGCCGCTGAGCTGATAAGGATAGGTGCGCAGCACATCCTCCGGCAACCGAACCGCCTCCAGGGCCTGACCCACAGGCGCCAGACTGTCCCGGCCCGCCTGCCGGGCGGCCTCCTCCAGCTGGCGGGCAATGCGCAGCCCGGGCGACAGAGCCGTTCCCGGCGACTGGAAAATCTGGAACACCGACTGGCCCCGCACCGCCCGCCACGCTTTTGCGTCAAGCGCCATAATATCACGGCCGTTCAGGAGAACCTGTCCTGACTGGACCTGAAGTGGCGGCCGCAACACGCCGCAAAGTGCCGCAGCCGTCATGGATTTGCCGCTGCCGCTCGCCCCGATCAGGCCCAGGCGTCCGCCCGGCGCCAACTGAAAGCCGATCCGGTCCAGCAGAGCCTGTCCGGCCGATGTCGTGACGGTCAGATCCTTCACCTCAAGAACCGGGGTTACCATTGATAGGGCTCCCGTTTATCCAGAAGATCGCGCAGCCCTTCGCCGATGAGGTTGAACGCCAGGACCGCTAGCGTGACCGCCGCGCCCGGGACCAGCAGCATATGCGGCGCACTGGCAAAAAACGGCCGTGCCTCGTCCAGCATCGCGCCCCACTCGGCCATGGGGGGCTGGGCGCCGATACCCAGAAAGCTCAGGCTTGAAAGGGCCAGCAGCACCGACGCCATTTCCAGCGACACCACAACAACCAGCGGCGGCAGGATCTGCGGCAGTATGTGGCGCAGCACCACCTGCACCCGTGAGGCCCCGCACAACCGGGCTGCTTTCACATAGTCTTTTTCCCGGGCAGACAGAACCAGCGCCCGGACTAGCCGGGCATTGGCTGGCCACCAGGCCGCCGCAACACCGGCCACGGCCGCCTCAAGCGAAGCGCCCATGAAACCGATAACGCCGAGGGTCAAAATGAGTGTGGGAAAGGCCATGATGATATCGGCAAAGCGCATCATCAGCGCATCCACCCGCCCGCCGGAAAGCCCCGCCGCCAGTCCCCAGGGCAGGGCAATGGCAAAGACAATGCCGGTTGCCAGCAGCCCGGCCCCCAGCGACACCGGAATGGCAGCAATGATCCGGGTCAGAACGTCCCGGCCCAAGTGATCTGTTCCCAGAAGATGGATCGCGGATGGCGGGGCAAGGCGGGCCAGAAGATCCATTTTTTCAGGCGCTGGCAAGGGCAGAAACGGACCGGCCAGCCAGAGCACAACAAAGGAACAGAGGATCCCGAGCCCGGCCCAGCACCCCGATCGGCCAGCCTTCAAGGAAATCCAGGGCCGCGGCGCGGCAAGGCCTGTGTTACGTGCCATGGGTCAAGGTCCGTTTCACCTGGGGATCGGCCAGAGCCACGGTGATATCTGCCGCCAGACTGGTTAGAAAAAAGACCAGCCCGCCGAGCACCAGATAGGCCTGGATCACCGGAAAATCCCGCTGACCGATGGCCTGCAGCACCAGTTGGCCCAGGCCCGGCCAGCCGAAAATGCTCTCCACAATGACCGCTCCGCCCAACAGAGCGCCGAAACTGCTGGCCCAGGCCGTCGCCAGCGGGCCGATGATCTGCGGGAAGATATGGCGGACAAGAAGTGTGGCCGGAGCCAGACCCTTGGCGATCGCCAGCCGGACATAGTCCTGGCACATCTCCGCAAGAATGCGTTCGCGCACCACCCGGCCAAGGGTTGCCCCGCTGGCAAGGCTCAATGTGAGGGCGGGTAGAATAAGATCCGCCGCGCTGCCTTGGCCCACAAGCCGCCCCCAGCCGAGCCCGAGTACAAAGACATGGATCAGAAGAAGCGCCAGCCAGAAGGAGGGAACCGAGACGAGCAAAATGGTGACGGTCCGCAACACCCCGCCCCAGACCGTCCCGCTACAGACAGCAGCAATGCCAAGCCCGAGGGACAGCGCAATCGCCCCGCCAAGCGCGCTCAAGGACAGCAGCAGGGTCGCCGGCAGGTGCAGGAGGATCTCCGCCATGACCGGCCGCCCCGTGGCAATGGAAGTACCGAAATCAAATTGGACCGCCCGTCCGAGCCAGGCGAGATAGCGCTCGAAAAACGGCTTGTCCAAACCGTATTCAGCTTTCAGGGCGGCAATATCCTCCGGTTTCGGCACCACCCCGAAAGCCCGCAATTCCTGCGTGACCGGATCGCCCGGCGCCAGTGCCACAATGGCAAAGGCCACGAAGGACATGCCGATCAGGGTCGGCAGCGCCGAGGCCAACCGCTTGAGGATAAAAAGGGTCATGACCGCTCCCCCCCTTGTTTCAGCCCCCGGAACCGGCCCCAAAGGTCAGACCTTGGGGCCGCCGGAACTCACTGGGTTGCGATGGCGGTGTTGCCGTAGTCGATCCAGTCGGCATATTCCGACATGGGCACCGTAACGCCCGGCCGCGACAGGGTGAAATTCGGCACCAGAAGGATCGGAATGGTGGACACATGCTCATCCACCACGGAGCGGTAAGCCTCCCGCACCAGGGAAATGACCTCGTCCCGGCTCTTGGCCACCCGAGCCTTGCGGGCCAACTCGTCCACATTGCCGCCCGGTGACGTCACCGCATAGCCCCAGGGGCTCATGGTGGTGAAGACATTATAAAGCAGGTAGGTCGGGTCGGTGTTGTTGTTGGAGGCAAATTCCAGATAAAGGTCCGCTTCGCCCGGCCCGAAATAGGTGTCGTTATAGACGCCGCTATCGCTCACCTCGACAAGATCAATGGCCACGCCGATGGCTGCGAACATCTGTTCCAGCATTTCCGGCATCGGCTTGACGGTGGAGACATTCGGATAGGCGGCGACCAGACGCAGCTTCAGTTTGCGGCCGTCCTTTTCACGTACCCCATCGGCCCCCATGCTCCAGCCGGCCTGGTCCAGCAGGCCGTTCGCCCGCTCCAGATCATAGGTAAATCCCTTGGCATGATCGTCGCCCAGGTCAAACATCCAGCCCGGCAGGATCGTCCTGGCCGGCTTGCCATATCCGCCGTAAAGCACCTCGGCCAGCGTGTCCCGGTCGATGGCATAGGCCAGAGCCTGACGTACCTTCAGATCGCTGCCGATATCATAAGGGGCTTTCCCTTTCATGTTGAACATGAGTGCCGCATAGCGGATCGGGCGGCTTTGGTTCAAGACCACCGAGCCATCCTTCGGCATGGACAGCATCATTTGCGGTGTCACCTCGCCGATGACATCCACCTCCCCGTTCTGCAAGGCCAGAAGGCGGGCATTGTCATCGCTGATGAAACGGAAGGTCATCTTGCCAACGGCCGGTTTCTCGCCCCAATAGTCCGGATTGCGCACAACCGTGATCTGCTGCTTCGGTTCATAGCTTTCCAGAAGATACGGGCCGGTGCCGACCGGGTTTTCCGTATGGGTGTCAGACGGCAGAAACAGCGACGTGCCCCGGTGGGTCATGTTTTCAATGACCAAAGCGGATTCCACTTCGGAGCGGAAGGAGATTGTGTGCATGCCCAGTTTCTGAAAACTATCCTGGTCAAGCTGTAGGAAGTCCGATTTGTTGTGGTCATAGAGCTTGAAAGCGGCAATCGCAGTGTCCGCATTGAACGGTGTGCCGTCGGACCAGACCACTCCCTCCTGAAGCTCCACCGTGTAGACCCCGTCCTTGTACTCCCAGGACTTGAACAGGAGCGGGCCCGGATTGAAATTGGCATCCGGTTTGACGGCGGTTTCGGCAATCTGCGCGGCCGGCCGCCGGGTTGTGAAGGTGAATTTGTCCGGTTTGACGCTGTAGCGGTCGGCTTTGACGGCGATGGTCAACTGGGTTTCGGCCGAGGCGGACGGAAGTGTGGCAAGGCCAAGAGAGGCAGACGCCAGCAGCGCCGCCAGAACGGGTTTGAACATGGAAGGTCCTTGGAAGATCAGGCGAAAGCAAGTCGCTTTTTTATCGGGTTTGCCCTTTGCTGCCAGACATCAGACAGCGCAGCGCAAAAGACAAAACGGTTTGGCCCCATTGGAACGTGGTGCGCGCTCGCAGGAAGGGGCTGTCAGACCGCTAAGGGTGGCGCCCTTGGACCGAGACTGCCGCAGCCCACATCTGAGGGACTGTGGCTGACAGGGACCGGCGAAGCTTGAGCATCCTGCTCCGGACCATCCGGCTCCGCCAGGGCCTCAGCAACCGGCAGTGCCTGAAGCTGGTTCAGGCACACATCACAGAGCGTACGGAACCCGCCCTGTTGCGGACCGTCGTCCGGGTCCTGAACCTCCACCGTTGACAGCGTTCCGCCCTGGCAGATCACATAGGTGAGCGTCCCGTTTTCCAGCGACAGCACTGCGCCGGGCATCTGAAAGATACCCGCAAGGAAAACAGCATAGGCCAGTATCAGAGACAGGATGCGCAAAAGGGGAGGCTCTTTAAGTCTGCAAACGCTCAAGACAGGTGAAACGGCAAAAGATGCGCCATCATTGCAGCCCGCCCCTGTCTGTCAAGACCGAAACGGGCCAAGCCTTGTTGACATGGACTTGCTGCAAAAGACAGGCCTCAGTGCGCGCTGGCTTCAGTCTGCGTCCCAAAGCGCAGGTGTTCTGGCCTGAATTCAGCGGGCTGGTACCAGAGTTCTTTCTGGCCGAAAGGGGTTTCTGGCCCGGTATTTGGATTGGGGATCTTGAAGATGGTCCGGTTGTGCAGCTTCGCCCTGGCGATGTCGTCGGCAAAATGTTTCTGGAAGATCCGGTCAAACGTGCCGTCCGCGATCAGCTCCCGCAAGCCCCGCTCCAGGCGCTCGGCCAAATCGGGACGTTTCGGGGTGACAAAAAGATAGTTAGGAGTCGGAGCATAAAGCGCCAGATGCTGATCGATCACGATATCCGGGTAGGTCCTGGAACTGGCCTCATATTCGTGAAAGATCTCGTCCAGGCCGCGTCCGAAGATACGGAACCGGCCGAGCGCCAGCATCTTCATAAGGTTCGCCCGGTTTTGTGCCGTGACCACCCGAAACCCGGCCTGTTCCAGCGCCGCCGTTGTCGACCATTGGGATCCGGACCCGATGGGCAGGGCCTTCAGGCGCTCCAGACTGTGAATACCCTTCAGAATGGGCAGATCCTGCTTGCGGGTGAAAAAGAGCCGGTATCCCTGCAAGCCCTTGCGCAAGGGAATGCGGATGGGGATCAGCTTTTCTTCCCATTCACGTTTGGTGGCGACGGCAACAAATTCGACATTTTCTCCTGAAATCAGCTCCAGCAGCAAGCGTTCTCGCGAGGCTGGAGCGCCCCCAAGCGTTCGGGGCTTTGCCGCCCCCGGCCCCTCGGTCCGTTTCAGAATCGCGCCGACAAGCTCCTTGATATAGGCGTTGCCACCACCTGCAACCACCGCATCCGCATCTGCCTGCACCGCTCGGGGAGCCCCAATGAGAAGCAGAACAAACACCACCACACGTACAAGACTGCTGTTTACGGTCGACATTGTGGGATAATCGCTCGCTCTTTCAAAACCAACTTCGGACTGTGTCCGCACAACAGGCTGCACTCACCGCGCCCTTTTCAGTCGCAGCCGTGGTCTATACAGTACAAATTCGCGACAAACTATTTCAGATTAGAAAAATCACAATCTTTACTTGTCGTTATGAAATGAAAATATTCTCACTGTTTCTTTTTTAAGACACTTCCCCGATAATGAATACATTAATACTTTCGCTTCGACATAGCGCCCGTTGCTTTTTTCAATAATCGCCGGAACACCTGCGCTGCCAGCATTCTCTGGCTTGACCTGATTGCGCCAGAAAGCCAGAGCCCTTCCGGCGTTGAGCCTCAAACGGGCCGCAAAGGGAAACCGGCTGCGGCAAAAACGGGTTTTAAAGCGTTTTCCGTGACATAGATGCCGCTGGGAGCGGCCGTTTAAGCAGCAAATGCGGCTCTGAGCTGTTAGGCTGGGTCATGACTTGAACGGAGCCCGAGAGTGCAGGACGCAAAAACCAAGCTGCTAGACAGCTATCTGCTGACCCTTTCAGAAATGACGAGAGAGGATCTTCCCAAGCTGCATGAACTCTCCATCGGTGTGAATTGGCCGCACCGCGCCCATGACTGGGCCATGCTGTTCGATCTGGGAGAAGGCTACGTCACCCGGGACCCGATTGAACGCATTCTGGGATCGGCCATGTGGTTTCCCTTTGGCGAGCATATGGCGTCCATCGGGATGGTGATCACATCGCCCCGGCTGCAGGACCATGGCGCCGGACGCTGGCTGATGCAGCACATTCTGGCCAGAACCGCACAGCGCAACAAGATCCTCAACGCCACCAAGGCAGCCTACCGGTTGTATCTGTCGCTGGACTTTGTACCGCGCAGGACCGTGTTTCAGCACAATGGCATAGTGCACAGCGTCCCGGATTCAAGCGGCGGCGCCCGCCCTCTGGCAGCGGGTGACACAGCCGCCATCATTGCGTTGGACGCGGCCGCCTATGGTGCCGGGCGCGGCGCGGTGATGGAACAGGTTCTTGCCCGGTCCGAAGGCACTGTTCTGGACATCAATGGCGAGGTCACCGGCTTTGCCCTGCGCCGCCCCTTTGGGCGGGGACATGTGATTGGCCCGGTGGTTGCGGAAAGCGAAGAGGATGCGATCCGCCTGATCCAGCCCCATGTGGCCGCCCTGGAAGGCAAGTTTGCCCGGCTCGACACGCGGGCCGAGGCGGAAGACGGACCTTTGCGCTCGTTCTTGAGTTCTGCCGGCATCGGCCTTTACGACACGGTGACCACCATGACCATGGGCGAACCGCCTGCTCAGGGCCCGGTGACCACCTTTTCCCTGATCAATCAGGCGCTTGGCTGAACGGCTTCGGCACCCAGCCGGTCTTGCCTCATACCAACCTCACTAGATAGAAACCCATCTGATGGCGCTGGTCCGGATTGGCCGGCAAGGCGCGTTGCGCAGGACGGCCTTTTTGGCCGTTCAAGCGGCGCAACGCAGTCCGGCGGGCCGGAGCAGGCCACCGAGGCCGTGTTTGAGGACTGTTCAGCTGCGTCCCAGGTTTTGAACGATAAACCATATCGCCCTGCAACCTGCTCCTTGCCGAACAGTCCCAAAACACGGTCAGATCGGTTCCTATCTATTGAGGTTGGTATCAGATCATGCCCATGGAGCCGAGATCCGTGCCGTCGATCATGCGCTCATATCGGAACGGAGCCGGATCGACACACGGTGTATCCCCCCGGATCAGATCGGCCGCCAGTTTTCCCGCCGCCGGGCCGATGCCGAAACCATGGGCGCTGTATCCGGCTGAAACAAACAGGCCCGGTTTAGCCTGAACCGGCGAAATAACCGGGATTGCATCCGGTGTGCAATCGACCATACCGCCCCAGGTGTGATCCACCCCGACCCCGGCCAGCTGCGGATAGACCTGTGCCAGCTCCTGCAGGCCGCGTTTGACTGAGCGGGCATCCGGCTTGGGGTCCAGCACCCGGGTCTCTTCAAAAGGCGAACAGCTGTCCGCCGTCCATGTGCGCATGGCGTCGGGACCCTTGTAGAAGGATGCGCCCACGGTGACCCTCATTTTCTTCCAGCGCTCCACGAGGGTTGGCCAGAAGGGCCGCCATTGCAGGACACCCATGGGCGCCAGATGCAGGATTGCAAAGCCGCTCAGGCCGATTGTATAGCGGCCATCTGTGCGCCGCCGGATGCTCAGATCCGGCATGGAGACCCCGCCGGACAGGATCTCCGGGCTTGGCACTGTGGCCAGAGACGTGGACTGAATGGAGGCCTGCAGAAACGGCACCCCGTGATGGCGCAGGAACATGCCCGCCCAGGCACCACCGGCCACCAGCACGGACTGGCAGCGGATCAAGCCGTTTTCCGTGACCAGGCCCGACACCTTGCCGCCGCTGAATTCAATCTCCCGGGCGGCGCAATTCTGAAAGAGGAGCGCTCCGGCAGCGCGGGCGGCTGCGGCCAGGACCGGCGTTGCAAGAGCCGGTTCGGCGCGCCCGTCCGTAGGCGAATGAACCCCGCCGAGCCACTGGCCCGTATTGCCCGGTAAAAGGTCTTTCAGTTGCGCGGGCGTGACCAGCCTGCTGTCGACCCCGTAGGATTTGGCCATCTGGCCCCAGCTTTCCCATGCGGCCAGATCGCTTTCCTTGTGGCTGGCATAGACAAGACCGCTGCGGCGGAAGCCGGGATCCGCTCCGGTGTCCTGCGCCAAAGTCTCCCACATTTTCAAAGCCAGGATCGCCAGCGGCAATTCGCGTTCATCCCGGTTCTGCTGACGGCACCAGCCCCAGTTGCGGCAGGATTGTTCTGCGGCAATGAGCCCCTTTTCGACCAGGGCGACGCGGGTCCCGCGCAAGGCAAGCTGCCAGGCGGCCGCCACACCGGCGATCCCGCCGCCGACGACAACCACATCGACAGCCTCCGGCAGCTTGGTGTCGCTGGCAACAGTGGAAAGGGTGGGGATCATGAGAAGGCGTGTCCGGCGCTAAAAGTCTGCGACCTTGCCCCACGAAGACCGGGCAAAGCGGGAGGGATGATAGGGCACCGGATCCACAATCGGCTCGGCCCCGGTGATCAGGTCGGCAACCAGATGCCCGGCCCCGGGACCGATCCCGAACCCATGGCCGCTGAACCCGGCCGCCAGCACAAAACCGGGGATTTCGGTCTCTCCAATGGCCGGAACCCCATCCGGTGTGCTGTCGATATACCCGGCCCAGGATGCCGTGATCCGGCTGGCCTGCAGCGCAGGCAGCAAAGCCTGCCCCCGTTCGAACGTCCTGCGGATCTGGCCCTGATCCGGCGCCGGGTCAAGGATGCGCATCTGCTCCATGGGGGTTGCCTTGTCAAGCGCCCAGCGGGACAGGGTCTCGTGCCCCGCCCTCAAGGCTTGCAGCCCGCCGGGTGCAAGAGACCGGCGGCGCTTCAGGAACATGGGCAGGAAGCTGGAGCCGAACCGGAGCATTTGAAGCGTGGGATCCACCCGTGCATTGCCGGACACAGCCAGGGTGTGGCCGCCATCGCCCCGAGCCGTCAGCGAAACCTCGGTTGTGTGCAGGGCATCGGGAATGCCCTCTGCCGCTGACACGGCCAGGATGGAGGACCGCACGGCCGATTGCGGGAAGCGGATGCCGAGCTGGCGGCAGAAGCTGGAAGCCCAGGCGCCTCCGGCCATCACGGCGGTTCGGGTTTTGATCACACCCTGTTCGGTCACGACGCCAACGACCCGGCCGCCTTCCAGTTCCAGACCGCGCACGGCGCAATTCTGCAAGACGGTTGAGCCGAGTTTTTCAATGCCCTGCGCAATGACCGGGGCTGCGCTTGCCGGATCGGCAATGCCGTCACTGGGCGAGAACACCCCGCCTTTCCAGGCCTTGCCGGTCGCCTTGCCCCGTTCAGCGGCTTCCCTGGCGCTCAAGACATGGGTGGTCACCCCTTCCCCGGCCGCAAAATCGCGCCATTTTGCCCAGGCCTCAAGCTCCGCCTCGTTGTTGGACAGATAAAGAAGACCGCAGCGCTTGAACCCGAGGGCCGGGCCGACGTCTTCAGACAGCCTGTCCCAGAGCGCCAGGCTTTTGGTTGCCATGGGCAGTTCCCGGGCATCCCGGTTCTGCTGGCGGCACCAGCCCCAGTTGCGCGACGACTGTTCCGCGCCGATGCGGCCCTTTTCCGCCAGAACGACCTTCAAGCCCCGTTCGGCCAGAAAATAGGCCGCGCAGACACCTGCAATGCCGCCGCCGATGATCACGGCGTCGGCTTCTTCCGGCAAACTGGACCGGGTTTGAATATGCAGCAGCGGTGCGGGCATTCAGCTCTCCTTTTCCGCCACCTTAGGAGTTTTGAGGTCGGGATGATGCCGGAGATGATCAGAGCGCAGCATTTTCTGTCGCCTTTTTTTGCATCCAGAGCAGAAACACATCTAACAAAAATAATTAATCTTTAAAATACAACACCCTAAGCCAATTTGCCTTATCAAAAGAAAATGCCTAGATTGGCGTACCGGTATTTCGAGGACACCATGAAGCTTGATCGGATCGACATCAGGATCCTGCATGAATTGCAGAAGAACGGCAGGATCACCAATGTGGAACTGGCCGAGCTTGTACACCTGTCGCCCAGCCCCTGTCTGGTGCGGGTGAAAAAGCTGCAAAAAGCAGGCTTCATCACCGGCTATTCCGCCCAGATCGACATTGCCAAACTCGGGCCGACCGTGACCGTCTTTACCGAGGTCACCTTGAAGAACCACCGCAAGATGGATTTCGAACAGTTTCAGCGCGCGGCCGAAAAGGTTGAGGAAATCGTCGAATGCCACCTCATTTCCGGCGGCTATGACTATCTGCTGAAATTTGTCACCGCGAGCATCGGCGATTATCAGCAAATCATGGAACGGCTAATCGACATGGAAATCGGCATCGACAAATATTTCAGCTTCGTGGTGATCAAATCCCCTTTCGTGAAATCCCACCTGCCGCTAAACCGCATTTTTGCAACCTGACCCTTGCGACCCGGCAAGGCCGCTTTCCGGGTCAGGCGACTGAGACCGGAAGGCTGTCGAGCCAGCCCGTATCCAGTTTCGGCACGGAGGCAAACAGCTCCTTGGAATAGGGATGCGCCGCGCCATGAGGCAGATCTTCGGCTGCCAGGACCTCCACCACCGCACCATTATGCATCACCATGACCTGATCGCAGATCGCCTGAACAGTTGACAGGTCGTGGCTGATGAAGATGTAGGAGAGGTCCAGCTCCCGCTGCAGCTCCTTGAGAAGGTCGATCACCGCCGCCGCCACCACCGTGTCGAGGGCGGAGGTGATTTCATCACACAGAACCACTTCGGGACTGGCAGCAAGCGCCCGGGCCAGATTGACACGCTGCTTCTGGCCACCGGACAATTCGCCCGGCAGGCGGTTTCGCAGGCTTTTCGGCAGATGAACCATATCCAGCAATTCATCGACCCGCGCCGAGCGGGCGCTGCCCCGCTGGCCGTGGTAGAAGGTCAGGGGGCGGCCCAGGATCTCCTCGATAGAACAGGACGGGTTGAGCGCCGTATCGGCCAGCTGGAAGACGATCTGCATCCGGCGCAGCTCTTCCTTGCTGCGCTGGCGCGCATTGGGGGAAAGCTCCCGGCGGTCGAGCTGCACATTGCCGGAGACTGGTGGCAGCAGACCGGCAATGCAGCGGGCAAGGGTCGACTTGCCGGACCCGCTTTCGCCGATGACGCCAAGATTGTGCCCCCGGGCGAGCCGCAGGCTGACATCGTTCAGCGCCACCTTGGCCGGCTTGCCGTCCCGGCCAAGCGCGCCATAGCCGGCAATGATGTTTTCCACTTCCACAACAGGATGGCGCTCCTGCGCCGCATCGATTTCCGGGGCCACATAAGCGACCGGATCAAAAGCGGCCAGCAATTCGCGGGTATAGGGGTGCTTGGCCTCATGAAGGATCGACTCCGTCGGCCCCTCTTCTTGGATTTCCCCGTTTTTCAGAACGATGATGCGGTCGGCAATCTGGGCGACAACCGCCAGATCGTGGGAGACATAGACCCCCGACATGCCGCCTTTTTTCATTACATCCTTGAAGGCCCGCAGAACTTCGATCTGAGTGGTCACGTCCAGCGCGGTGGTAGGCTCGTCAAAGATCATCAATTTCGGGTCGCCGATCATTGCCATCGCTGCTGCGAGACGCTGAAGCTGACCGCCGGAAACCTCATGCGGAAACCGGTTGCCAATGGTTTCCGGGCTGGGCAGGGCCAGCGCCCGGAACAGCTCCACAGCCCGTTGCCGCGCCGCCGCCGGAGGCATCAGCTTGTGGATGCGGGCCACCTCCACCACCTGGTCGATCAGCCGCTTGGACGGATTGAAAGCAGCCGCAGCGCTTTGAGGAATATAGGCAACATCCGTGCCGCGCAGCTCCCGGCAGGCCTCTTCGTCCAGCAGCACCAGATCGCGGCCTTCAAACAGGATCTTGCCGCTGGTAATCGCGCAGCCGGAGCGGGTGTAGTTGAGCAGGGTCAGTGCCGTGGTCGTCTTGCCCGATCCGCTTTCCCCGATCAGGGCGACAATCTCGCCCCTGGCAATGGAAAAGCTGATGCCCTTGATGATCTCGATATCCCGGCCGGAATCGGTCCGCGCCCCGACTTTGAGATCCTGCACGTCGATAAGTGGTGTCATCAGTCACTCCGATCCCGAATCTTGACGGGCAGGTTGTCGATCAGAAGGTTGACGCTAATGGTCAGGCTGGCGATGGCAAGGCAGGGGAAGATGACGGCCGGGGCGCCGTAATTCAGTCCCCCCATGCTTTCCTTCACCAAGGCGCCCCAGTCCGCATTCGGCGGTTGAACCCCAAGGCCGAGGAAGGACATGCTGGACAACAGCAGCACGATGAACACGAAACGCATGCCCAGATCCGCCAGAACCGGCCCCAGAATGTTGGGAAAGATCTCCCGCGTGATCAGATAAAAGGTCCGCTCGCCCCGGGCGCGAGCCACCGTGACATAGTCCATGGCGTTGCTGTTGACCGCGAGCGAGCGGGCAAAGCGGTAGCTGCCGGGCGTGTAGATGACCGCCAGAAGCACGATCAGAATGGGAATGGTGGAATCGGTGGCTGCGACAATAACCAGCGCAAACAACTTGGACGGGATCGAGTTGAGCGCATCAAGAAACCGGCTGAGGATCGTGTCGAACCAGCCACCGGTGACCGCAGCAACCATGCCCAGCGTCACCCCGGCGAAGCTTGCCAGCAGGACGGCGGCGGCAGAGATGCCAACCGTATAACGGGCCCCGTGGATCAGCCGGGAAAAGACGTCACGTCCCAGATCATCCGAGCCCATCCAGAACTCGGGTGTCATAGGCCCGAAGGGAGAATAGATGAAATCGACAATCTCGCCGGGTTCATAAGGCGCAAAAGCCGGACCGATGATCGCAACCAAGATCCAGAACAGGATGATGCAGGCCGACACAATGCCGACCGTGTTGAACCGGTATCCGGCAAAAGGGGCAAAAAGGCGGGTTACGGTCATCAATTGCGAAGCCTCGGATTGGCCACGATGGCGATCACATCCGCACAGGTAATCAAAAACAGGTAACCGAAGCAGAAGATCATGGCGCAGCTTTGAATGAGCGGCAGGTCCCGGGTGGCCACTGCATCCACCATCACCTTGGCAATGCCCGGATAGCTGAAGACAGTTTCAACAATGATCGCGCCGCCCAGGAGATAGGACAGGGAGAGCGCCATGGCATTGGCAATCGGGCCGATGGAATTGGGCAAGGCGTGGTGAATGACCATGCGCGCGCGGGAGGCGCCTTTCAAAAGCGCCATTTCCACATAGGGCATCTTCAGCGCCTCGATCACCGCAGCCCGTGTCATGCGGATCATCTGGGCCGAGACAACCACCACCAGGGTCATGACCGGCATGGCATAGGCTTTCAGCTGACCGAAGACACCGGTCGCCTCATCGACAAAAGAAATGGAGGGCAGCCATTTCAGCCAGACGGAGAAGATCAGCATCGCGGTTGCGGCGATCATGAATTCCGTAATGGAAACGACTGATATGATTGAAGAGGTCACGATCCGGTCAATCAGCGAGCCCTGATAGACGGCCGCCATGATGCCCAGGGCCAGGGACAGGGGCACGGCAATGGCGGTGGTCAACCCGGCGAGGCGCAAGGTGTTGGCCAGGCGGGAATCGATCAGCTCCCAGATGTCCATGTTGTTGGCATAGGAGGTGCCGAGATCGCCCTGAAACAGGCCGGTCAGCCACTTCCCATAGCGGATGATGGCCGGATCATTGAGATGCATGGCTTCGCGCAGGCCCGCCACCGCTTCGGGGGTGGCCGCCTGACCCAGAAGTATCTCGACCACGTCGCCGGGCAGCAGCTGCGTTGCACCGAAAACCACCACGGAAACAATGAAGAGCGTGATGACGGCGATGCCAAGCCTTGCCAGAATCAGCCGTGCAATTTGTCCGGTCATGAAGATGCCTTGAAGGAGAGGGGACGCCCGCAGGGCGTGAAGGGCGGCACGGGGAGTTTATATCAATCCGCGCGCCGCAACAGCAACGGGTGCCGGAGCCGGTTTCACCCGGGTCCGGCACCTTTCAGGAACTGTACCTGTTAGCTGTCGAGCCAGACATATTCGGCCATGGCATAGCCCATCTGACCGCCCAGCGGGTTCGGCTTCAGGCCCTTCAGCTTGGTGGACTTGGCGTCGATGTTGGAAATGAAGGCCGGGATTGCGGTGCCCGCTTCATTGGAGATCATGACCTGCATGTCGTCATAGATCGCCTTGCGCTTTTCAAAGTCGAGTTCGCCGCGGGCTTCGATCAGTTTCTTGTCGAAGGAGGCGGACTTGAACTGGCTCTCATTCCAGGGCGCTGCGGAATCATAGAGCAGCGAGAACAGGATATCCGGCGTCGGGCGCGGGTTGATGTTGCCGAAATGAACCGGCGCCTTCAGCCAGTAATTTGACCAGTACCCGTCAGACGGCACACGCTGGATGTCGAATTTCATGCCGATCTTGGAGCCCGCCTGCTGCAGCACGGTCGCCATTTCCACCGAATGGGACGCTGCCGTCGAGGCGACAACCGGAATGGTTTCGCCGAGCACACCAGCCTTTTCGAAGAGGGACTTTGCCTTTTCCGGGTCATATGCGCGCGGCTTCAGATCCGCATTGTAGAAAGCGTTCATCGGCGGGATCGGCTGGTCGTTGGCGATTTCGCCATAGCCGCGCATGACCGCCTTGCGGATCAGTTCCCGGTCCAGAAGGTATTTCACGCCTTCAATGAACCCGGCCTTGTCGCCCGGAGCCATGTCGAGGCGCATGTTCATGTTGGTGTAGTTGCCCGAGGTGGAAACGGAGCTGTCGACACCCTCATTGCCTTCCAGAAGGCGCAGAAGCTGCGGTTTGATGGAGGCAGCCAGATGGATGTCGCCTGACAGAAGCGCATTGACACGGGCCGTGTCGTCCGGGATAGCGAAATATTCGAAGCTTTCCAGCGGCACCGGGCCTTTGAAATAGTCTTCGTTGCGCACGACCACGGATTTGACGCCCGGCTCGAATGTTTCCAGTTTGAACGGGCCGGTGCCGTTGCCTTTGGAGAAATCCGTCGTGCCGTCAGCCACAATCATGAAGTGGTGCATGGCCAAAATGGTCGGCAGATCGGCATTCGGCGAGGCCAGGGTGATCTCGACCGTGGACGGGTCAACGGCCTTGATCCCGGTCATCTGTTTGGCAATGGAATTGACCTTGGAGCCGACGGCTTCGTCCAGATGACGGTTGAGGGAGAAAACAACATCGTCGGCCGTCAGCGTCTTGCCATCATGGAAGGTAACGCCGGACTTGAGCTTGACCGTCCAGGTCTTGGCATCCGGGCTTTCGATGCTTTCGGCAAGCTCCATCTGCGGCTTGCCGCTCTCATCAAGGAATGTCAGACGGTTGTAGAGCGAGCAGCAGCGCACATAGTCGGTCGACAGGGAGGCCTTGGCCGGATCGAGCGTGTCTGCGGTGGACGAGGACCAGCCGGCCGCCTTGAAATGCCCCCCTTTGACCGGCGTCTGCGCCAGCGCGGACGTGGCCCGGCCCAGCATCAGACCCCCGGCCGCGACCGTCATGCCACCCGCCAGGAACAGGCGCATGATGTCCCGCCGGGATGCGCCGGCGCGCAGGGCGCTTTCGACCATCCGGTCGTCAGCCTGAGTCCAGTTGTTGATTTTTTTGTCCGTCATGTTCATTCCCCGTCTTTGTCGGTTCCTGGGCGTTCTGTGTGATTGGCCATTCCGCCCATGCAAACAGCCAGTTTCCGTGTCCGGCCCTGCGCCTTGCCGGGATTTCCCGGACCCTTCAGAACGTCCTCCCGTTACGTCAGGCAGCGCGGCTGGTCCGGCGTCCGGACCGGGTGGCTTACACCACCCGCAATCGCTTATTCAGCAGGCAAAACCATTTTTTAAGCAGCATTTTATGCTCCTTCATTCGCTGTGTTTCGCCTCGCGATGTACCGCAATCTTGCAGCAATTTTCTCCGATTTCCTGCTGAGTATGAAACCTTAGCCACATTAACGGGTGTCGATTTGAGTTCTGCAACAGCATAAAATGCTGTTCTCAGCACCCCAAAATCCGGTCAACCCCGCGTGGTCTTAGTAGCCCTTGTCCCGGCTGACCAGCCCGGGAATGGGCGTACCTGCACGATGCGCCAGAATGCCGGCTATGACATGATCCGCTGCGTCCAGCGGCCGGGTCTGGCTGGCAATATGGGGTGTGATCACCACCTTTTTGTGCCGCCAGAGCGGATGGCCTGCCTGAAGAGGCTCCGGGTCAGTCACATCCAGCCAGGCCGCCGACAGATGCCCGCCATCCAGAGCCGCCATCAGCGCCTCCTGGTCCAACTGGCGACCACGCCCTGCCTGCACCAGGGCAGCCCCTTGCGGTAGCGCGCTGAAGAGATCCGCATTCAAGATGCCAGCTGTCTCTTCGGTGAGTGGCAGCAGGCAGATCAAAATGTCCGTACGCGCCAGAAAGGCAGGCTTGTCCGTGAAGATACGCACCCCCGGCACCTCCCGCGGGCTCCGGCTGAGGCCCGCCAGGTCGAACCCGAACGGCCGCAGCGCCTCCAGCGCGGCAAGCCCAAGCTGGCCAAGCCCCATGACCCCCACCCGGCGCGCTGATGCAGGCCGGTTGACGCCCGCCGCCCATTCCTGCCACTCTCTTTGCGCCAGATAACGGGGCAGATCCCGGTGCAGGCCCAAGGTGGCCAGCGTGATGTATTCGCACATCTGTTCGCGAATGCCCGGCTCCAGCATGCGCACCACATCGACCTGACCGGGAAGGGTCTTGAGGTCGAATTGATCCACCCCGGCGCCGATGGAAAAGATCAGCTTCAGCTTTGGATAGGTCTGAAGCAGGTTCTCCGGCGCCTTCCAGGTCACCAGATATTCCACCTCGGCCGGATCAGGCGCCGTCTCCCGATGGAACGGCACCTCCGGCAGGCTGGCCGCGAAGCGCTTGGCAAAGACCGCGCCCCGCTCCGGCGTCGACTGGAACAGAACCGCCATCAATCAGGCCATCGCCGCTCTGACATCCGGATCTGCCAGCGTCTCGTCCAGCACATTGCGGGTGCGTTCGACAATCTGGTCGATCTCGTCCGCAGTACAACACAGGGGCGGTGCATAGCCGAGCGCGCCATTGGCGAAGGCGCGCACGATCAGGCCGTTGTTCCAGGCCCGGTCAAACACCCGCGTGGCGGCCTGGGCAGACGCCGGAAGCGGGGTCTTGGCGTCCTTGTCGGTAACCATTTCGATGGCCGCCAGCATGCCGCGTCCGCGGACCTCGCCAACCAGCGGATGATCCGACAGCCCGTTGAGGCCCGCCATCAGCCGCTCGCCCATCTTGCGGCCATTGTCCAGAAGGCCGTTTTCATAAAGATCCAGCACTGCCAGGCCAACAGCCGCGCTCACCGGATGGCCGGAATAGGTGTACCCGTGGCCGATGGCCGCCGGACCGGCATAATCGGCCATGGCCTGATACATCCGGTCAGACAGGAAAACCGCCCCCATGGGCACATAGCCGGAGGTGAGCCCCTTGGCCGTGGTGATCATGTCCGGAACAATGTCTTCTTCCGTACTGGCAAAAAGCGGCCCGGTGCGGCCGAAACCGGTGATGACCTCATCGGCAATGAACAGGATATCGAGGCGTGCGCAGGCTTCGCGCATGGCCTTGACCCAACCCTTCGGCGGCACGATGACCCCGCCAGACCCCTGGATCGGCTCAACATAGAACGCGCCGACCCGGTCCGCGCCCAGCTCCGCCACCTTTGCTTCCAGAGCCGCCACGGAGGCCGCAATGATTGCCGGCCCATCCTGGCCAACCGGATTGCGGTAGCTGTAATGGGACGGAATTTTATGCTGCCACTCATAAGGGGCGCCGAAACCCGCATGGAAGGCGGGCAGAGCTGTGAGACCGGCGCCAACCGTGCTGGAGCCGTGATAACCCTGTTCAACGGAAATGAACTGGTCCTTTTCCGGCTTGCCGAGGGCATGCCAGTAAAAACGCACGAAGCGCACGGTGGAATCCACCGCATCCGATCCGCCCAGCGTGAAATAGACGTGGTGCAGGTCGCCCGGCGCATGGTCGGCCAGCCGCGAGGCCAGACGGATGGCCGGTTCCGAGCCAAGCCCGAAATAACCGGTCGCATAGGGAAGATCTTTGAGCTGGCGGGTCGCCGCTTCAATGACGCTGTCCTGGCCATAGCCCGCATTGACACACCAAAGACCGGCAAAACCGTCCAGAAGCTGGCGGCCTTCTGCATCTGTGACCGTCGCACCGTCAGCACCTGTCAGGACGCGCACGCCCGCGTTTTCATGGCCGCGCCAGCTGGCCACGGGATGGATCAGGTGCGCTCTGTCGAGTTCAATCAGGGAATTGGGACGCATGGGAACCTCTTGAAAAATCAGCCGAGCGCCTGGGAGGCGAGAGCGAAGGTCTTGAAATCTGATGGGGCGGCTGCGCTGCCATCAGCCTCTGCAGCCACGGTCTTGCGCATGGAAATGCCACCGCCCGCATAAGCAAGGCCGGCCGCTTCGAGCCAGTCGCCAAGCCCGGTGCCGACGGTGGTGTCGACCCGCAGGAAGGTCCCTGCGCTTTGCTTGATCAACGCCGTCAGAAGCTGCTTCGCTTCTGCATCGGAGCGGGCGATCACCGGCCCGGCCACATTGCCGCGCCCGAAGGCTCGCAGCGCCGACCAGCCAACAATCTTGCCACCCTCTTTCAGGACCAGCACCTTGCCCACCCGGAACAGGGTGAGCAGAAGCGGCAGACGCTCCATGCCGGTGGCCGCCCCGTCCAGGTCCGTCAGAGCATTGATATCGGTCAGGGCGCCCCAAAACAGGCCGGTCTGCGTTGTGCCGTCCCCAATGTCGTCCGCCTCCACAACCGCATTGGGCAGGCCTTGATATTGGGCCACCTCGTCATAGGCTTCAAAGCCGAGCTTCTCATAAAGCGGCAGACCGTCCCGGGTGGCAACCAGACGCCATTCGGAAGGCGTGACCGCCGCCATGGCGGTTTCCATGATCTTCCGGCCCAGGCCCTGCCCGCGCAGCGCCTCGTCGACGATCACCATATTGACGGTTGCAACCGGCCCGAACGGCGAGGCAATCGCCGTTGCGGCCACCTTGCCGTCCACGATGCCGACACGCCCCTCAGACAGGGAGAGCACCATGTCCCAGTCCTCTGCCCGATGCGGCCAGCCGGCCGCCCTGGACAGGCGCACTGCTTCTTCAATGTGGTCTTTTTCAAAAGGCGTGAAAACGATGTCCGTTTGCATGGATTTCCAGAGCTCATTGGTCTTGTTTTGAGAAACGATACGGGGGACAGAAGCGCAGGTGCTGCGGGGTTATTGCCCGCGCTCCGGTGTCATTTGCCGTTCCTGCGCCCGTTAAAGCATGATCTGCGGCATCATGACCGCAGATTTCCCGCAAACCTGGTCAGGTCCGGACAGATCGCGCAATTTGGTGCTGCCAGGACGGGTCCATTCGGTACTTTGTTGTTCACCAGGCTTCAAAAGCAGCAAAGCCCCCTTAGGCTTCTGCGTAGGATCAGGCAAATGGCACCGGTCCCGTCCGGAGCCTTGGCCTTTCGGAACGACAAAGAGACCTGAAAATGACCTTCCGCCCCAAATACATCACCTTCGATTGCTATGGTACGCTGACCAATTTTGATATGGCTGGCGCCGCTCGCCGGGTTTTTGGCGAACAGCTTTCTGAAGAAAAGATGCTGACATTCATCAAGAATTTCGCTGCCTACCGGCTGGATGAAATCCTTGGTGCCTGGAAGCCCTACGCGGATGTGGTCGCCAATTCGCTGGAGCGGACCTGCAAGTTGAATGGCGTGGCCTTCCGCGAGGAAGATGCCCGGCAGATCTATGAGGAAGTGCCGACCTGGGGTCCGCATCCCGATGTTCCGGCCGGGCTTGCCAAGGTGGCGGCCGAAATTCCGCTGGTCATTCTGTCCAACGCCATGAACAGCCAGATCCTGTCCAACGTGGAAAAGCTCGGCGCCCCGTTCCATAAAGTGATCACCGCCGAGGAAACCGGAACCTACAAACCGCAGATGAACGGCTTTGAATATATGCTCGACGCCCTTGGCTGCGGACCGGAAGACATCACTCACGTCTCCTCCTCCTTCCGCTATGACCTGATGACAGCCTATGACCTGGGCATCAAGTCCAAGGTCTGGGTCAACCGGGGCCATGAGCCCGCCAATCCGTTCTATGAATATACCGAAATCAAGGACATTTCCGGGCTTCCGGGCGTGTTCGGCCTTTAAGCCGGGTCTGGAGCTTTTGCGATGAAATTCGCCTCCTATTGGCATGAAACAGCGCCCCGGTTTGCCGGGGCAAGCCAGGCAGACCCGACCGGCTGCTATGGTGTTGCAGTGATCGGAGCCGGGTTCACCGGCCTCGGCGCGGCGCGCAAACTGGCCGAAACCGGGCGCCGGGTGATTGTCCTGGAAGCCGAGACCGCCGGGTTCGGCGCGTCCGGGCGCAATGGTGGCCATTTGAACAACGGCATCGCCCACGGATTCGCCGATGCGGTCAACACATTCGGCATGGACAAGGCCCTTCAGGTCTACCGGGCATTCGATCAGGGCATTGAAACCATCGAGCGCCTGATCAGCGATGAGAAGATCGACTGCGACTTCCGCCGCTCCGGCAAGCTGAAGCTGGCCTCCAAGGCAAGCCACTATGAAGCGATTGCCCGCAATTGCGAGCTGATCACCCGCGCGGCCGATCCGGATGCGGTGATGATCCCGCGTGAGGAGCTCCAGCGCGAAATCGGCTCCAGGACGTTTCACGGCGCCATGCTCCAGCCCAAAAGCGCCATGATGCATATGGGCAAATTTGTTGCCGGACTGGCGGAAGCCACAGCCCGCAAGGGGGTGGATATTCTGGAAAAGGCTCCGGTCACCGCCTGCAAGCGCTCTGCTGACGGCTGGGAACTGGCAACGCCGCGGGGACCGGTCCAGGCCAAACAGGTGCTTCTGGCAACCGGCGCTTATACGCCTGCCTTCTTCTCGTATATCCGGCGCCGCATCATCGCGGTTGGCAGCTTTCTGGTCGCCACGCGGCCGCTGACAGAAGCAGAAGTCAAAGACGTGATGCCGGGCAACCGGACCTGCGTGACTTCGCTCAATGTGGGCAACTACTTCCGTCTGTCGCCGGACAACCGGCTCATTTTCGGCGGCCGGGCACGGTTTTCCGCCACTTCAGACCAGACATCGGACGCCAAGAGCGGTGCGATCCTGGCCGAAAGCCTGGCGGCGATCTTCCCCCAGCTCAACGGGATTGAGCTGGACTATTGCTGGGGTGGGCTGGTCGACATGACCAAGGACCGTTTCCCGCGCGCCGGGGAACAGGACGGGATGCATTACGCGCTCGGCTATTCCGGCCACGGCGCGCAGATCGCCACCCATATGGGCGAGATCATGGCCGATCTCATGAGCGGCAAGACCAACCGGAACCCCTGGGATGGCCTGCCCTGGCCCGCTGTGCCCGGCCATTTTGGCAAACCCTGGTTCCTGCCTCTTGTCGGCGCTTACTTCAAAGTGAAAGACCGGCTCAGCTGAATTACCCCCTCTCCCAATGGGAGAGGGGGCTGCCTCAGAGCGTGTTACATTCATCCGGTTTCACATTGCTTTGCCTTTCGCGCTGAAATCTCTGATGTCAGGCCGCGAAAGACAAATCCGGTGAACCCGATTTGCTGTCTAAAGCCCGCCCATATGGAAGGCTTTTGTTTCCAGATATTCCTCTATGCCCGTGCGGGCGCCTTCGCGGCCGAGGCCGGATTGTTTGACACCGCCAAACGGGGATACCGTGGTGGAAACGGCGCCGGTGTTGAGGCCAACCATGCCGAATTCCAGCGCCTCACCCACCCGCCAGGCCCGATCGATGGAGCTTGTATAGAAATAGGCCGCCAGACCGAAGGGGGTCGCATTGGCAGTCTCAATGGCCTGCTCTTCCGTCTCGAACCGGAACAGCGGAGCCACCGGGCCGAAGGTTTCCTCACTGGCAAGCTGCATGGAGGTGTCGCACCCGGCCAGCACGGTCGGCGCCGCATATTGCCCATCCGGCACATCCGCCTGTCCGGCTATCCGCGCGCCCTTGGCCAACGCATCCTCGATATGGCGGTTGATCTTGCCGATGGCTGCCTCGTTGATCATCGGACCAATCTCCACGCCGTCCTGACCCGGCCCGACCTTCATGGCCGCCACCTTGGCGCTCAAAGCCTCCGTGAACCGGTCAAAGACCCCGGCCTGAACCAGAATCCGGTTGGAACAGACACAGGTCTGACCGCCATTGCGGAATTTGGAGGCGATCGCCCCGTCGACGGCAGCATCGATATCGGCATCGTCAAAAACGATGAACGGCGCGTTGCCGCCCAGCTCCAGACTGAGCCGCTTCACCGTCGGCGCGCATTGTTCCATCAGGAGCGAGCCGACGCGGGTAGAGCCGGTGAAGGAGAGTTTGCGCACAACCTCGCTGGCGGTGAACGTGGCACCGATCTCCTGAGGCAGACCGGTGACAATGTTGATCACCCCTGCCGGGAGACCGGCCCGCTCCGCCAGAACGCCGAGCGCCAGCGCGGAATAAGGCGTCAGGTCGGACGGCTTGATCACCACTGTGCAACCCGCCGCCAGCGCCGGGCCGACCTTGCGGGTGATCATGGCATTGGGGAAGTTCCACGGCGTGATGATGGCAGACACGCCGACCGGTTCTTTCAGCGTCAGAATACGCCGGTCCCGAGCCGGAGCCGGAATGAGCGCTCCGTCGATCCGCCGCGCTTCTTCGGCAAACCATTTGACGAAGGACGCGCCATAGCCGATTTCGCCCCGCGCTTCGCCAAGCGGTTTGCCCTGTTCCAGGGTAAGCAGCAGAGCCAGATCGTCCGCATGCGCCTCCATCAGGTCAAACCAGCGCTCCAGAAGCCTGGCCCGGTCCTCGTGACTGGTCTTGCGCCAGCTCTGAAAGGCCGTATTGGCAGCGTCAATCGCCGCTTGCGTGTCCGCAGCCGAGCAATCCGGCACCGTGCCGAGCGTGGCGCCTGTCGCCGGGTCGTGAACATCAATCGTTTTGCCGCTGGAGGCTGTGACCCAGGTTCCGCCGATGAGAGCAGCCTGTTTGAAAAGCGCCTGATCCTTCAGATCAGCAACCGTTTTGGGAGATGTCATGTGAGAATATCCTAGTCCAATGCCGCCAGAACGGCGTTGGTGATCGCGTCGGTCTTGTCCTGGCCCGGCACGGTGCCGATGCCCTTGGCGGTCGTGGTTTCCATGGCGGCCATCACCCTGGCTGCCGCCTCCGCTTCACCCAGGTGATCCAGCATCATGGCCGCCGACCAGATCGCGGCCAGGGGATTGGCGATGCCGAGATGGGCGATATCGGGCGCCGAACCGTGGACCGGTTCGAACATGGACGGCGCCGTCCGCTCCGGATTGATGTTGGCGGATGCCGCAAAGCCGAGCCCGCCCTGAATGGCGGCCCCCAGATCGGTCAGAATGTCGCCGAACAGGTTGGAGGCCACGATCACGTCCAGGCTTTCCGGCGCCATCACCATGCGCGCGGCGAGGGCATCGATATGATACTGGCTCACTTCGACATCGGGATAGTCGCGGGCCAGCTCCTGGGTGACTTCGTCCCAGAACACCATGGAATATTTCTGGGCGTTGGACTTGGTCACCGAGGCCAGGCGGCCGGACCGCTTTTGCGCCTGTTCAAAGGCGAAGCGCAAAATGCGCTCAACGCCGGTCCGGGTAAAGATCGAGGTTTCGACCGCCACTTCAGAGCCCGTTCCCTGATGGACCCGCCCTCCGGCGCCGGAATATTCGCCTTCCGTGTTTTCGCGAATGCACAGAATGTCGAAGCCGCTTTTGCGCAGCGGGCCGTCCACCCCGGCCAGAAGCTTGTGCGGCCGGATATTGGCAAATTGCACAAAGCTCTTGCGGATCGGCAGAAGCAGGCCGTGCAGGGAGACGGAATCGGGCACTTTTTCCGGCCAGCCGACCGCGCCCAGAAACACCGCATCAAAGCCGCGCAGGGTTTCAATGCCATCTTCCGGCATCATCCGGCCCGTCTCCAGATAATAGTCGCAGGACCAGGGGAAGGTTTCGGTCGCCACCTTGCCGGGCAACACCTTGTTCACCACGGCCATGGCGGCATCGGTCACCGGTCCACCAATGCCATCGCCCGGAATGAGCGCAATACGATGTTTGGTCATGTGTATCTCACAAATCGATCAGAACTGTTTTTGACTGGCGGTTGGCCTTATAGGCCTCCTTGCCGAGATCCTTGCCGATGCCCGAGGCCTTGTAGCCGCCGGTGGGCAGAATATGGTCGCGCGAGCGCCCATAGCGGTTGACCCAGACCGTACCTGCCTGAACCGCCTTCATGACCTTCAGTGCCCGGGAAAGATCCTTTGAATAGATCCCCGCGCACAGACCGTAGACGGGATGGTCCGCCAGATCCATGGCTTCCTCCTCATCCTTAAAGGTCTGCAGGGTCAGAACCGGGCCGAAGATTTCTTCACGCACCGCCGTATTCTGTGAGGTGACACCGGTCAGAAGGGTCGGCTCGTAGAAATAGCCCGGATCGTCAAAGGCTTTGGCGCCGAACAGCACCTCGGCCCCTTCCGCTTTCGCGCTTGCCAGCATCTGGTCCATGCGCTCCATCTGCCGTTTGGAGATGATCGGCGAATAGCTGGTGGTCGCGTCCCAGGCCGGTCCCGGTCTCTGGCCCGCCATGCGTTTGGACAGGGCGTCCACAAGCGAGTCTGCACAGCTGTCATGGACGATGACACGGCTGCCGGCCACGCAGGCCTGGCCGGCATTGAACAGGATAGAGCGGGCGATATTGTCCGCCGCCAACTCCAGATCCGCGTCCTGAAACACGATCTGCGGGCTCTTGCCGCCCAGTTCCAGCGTCATAGGTTTCATGCCGGTGCGGGCAATGTTTTCCATAATTGCCTGTCCGGCCCGGGTGGAACCGGTAAAGCTGACCTTGGCAATGTCAGGATGGCCGGTGATCGCATTGCCCGTGGCCGGCCCATCTCCAAGAACCACATTGAGAAGACCGGCGGGAAGCCCCGCCTGAACCGCCAGTTCGGCCAGGCGCAGGCTGGTGAATGGGGTCATTTCAGAGGGTTTCAGCACCACCGCATTGCCCGCGGCCAGGGCAGGCCCAAGCTTCCAGCCCGCCATCGAGATAGGAAAATTCCAGGGTGTGATTGCACCGACAACCCCATAAGGTTCGGTCACAGTCATGCCCAGATGCCCGTCAGCGGTCGGCACCACCTCCCCGCCTTCCTTGTCGGCCAATTCTGCAAAGAAGCGGATCTGTTCGGCAGTCACGGCAATGTCGCCCTGAATCAGCTGGCTGATCAGGCGGGTGGAGGGCACGGTTTCGAGCTGCGCAAGATGCTCTGCATCCGCTTCGATCAGATCCGCCCAGCGCAGCAGGACCTGGGTGCGTGCGCGCGGACGCAGAGCGCCCCAGCCGCTGGTTTTGAGAGCGGCCTTTGCGGCTGCCACCGCCCGGTCGACGGTCCCGGCATCGGCTATCGGGCAGCCCGCAAATTCCTGGCCATCTGACGGGCGGAACATTGCGATGGACGGTGGCGCATCGACATAGGCACCATCGATATAGTGCGCGGACCGGAACTCGGGCAGGGTGGGGTCAAAGGACAGGGACATGGAGCTCTCCGAAAGTGTCCGGCGACTTTACCGGCGATGGGGCGCGGGATTTCCTGTTCCGCCGCTCTGAAGCAGATCAAAGCGCTGTTTGCACCAAGATGGACGACATTCTGTGCGGCGGGAGGGACCACATCTAGAGCTGCGCGGACAAAGCGGTCAAAAACGGATCAACCAGACGCGGCCTGGGGCGGGCGCTGTCCAGGGAGACGACCAGCGGCATGCTGCACTCAGGTTCAAAGGGAAGCGCCACGAGACCCTCCGGACAAGGCGACAGCCCGTCCACCAGCCCGACGCCGAGGCCCTGGGCCACAAGCGGGACAGCGGCGACCGAAGACGTCACCTGGATCGAAACCGTCCGGGTGAGGTCCCGGGCGCGGAACGCCTCATCCAGTGCGGCCCCGGCTTCCGCATGACTGCCATAGGAAATCAGGGGCCGACCGGCGAGATCCTCCGGGAAGACAGTACTTTTGGTGATCAAACCATCATCAGCCCGGACAAGAACCTTGAGCGGAACCTGCGTGAGTGTTTGTGTGCGCACGGTCGGGCTGAGGATCGGCGAGAGGGTCAGGCCGATGTCGATGGCGCCGGAGCGAAGCGCTTCCGCGATTTCCCGCGCCGGAAATCCATGCAGATGGATGAGCACCTCCGGGTGGTCCTTGCGGAAGATCTCAAGGGCCCCGGGCAGAACCGATTGGACAACCGGCAGCGCAGCGCCCAGGCGCAGCAGCCCCGCCTTGCGCTCCCCGACCCGGCGCGCCAGATCCTTCAGCACTTCCAGTTCCCGGAACACCCTGTCCGCATCGTCGATCAGCAGAAACGCTTCGGCTGTGGGGATCAGCCGCCCCCCCACACGTTCAAACAGAAGATAGCCCAACTGGTCTTCCAGATGGTGCAGCACCTTGGAAATGGCGGGCTGGGACACGCCAAGTAAATTGGCTGCGGCTGTGAGTGAGCCTTCCCGCATGACACTTCGGAAGACTTCCAGTTGGCGGGCATTCATAAAGAAACCGGGACCACAGAATTTGCCGCCCGGCAAGCACCTGCATCGGTTCGCTTATCAAAGCCCATGTCTGGTCCTCACCTCCTCAAAGATCATTGCCATGTCCTCCCTTGCCGGCAGCGCGCCACCATGCGCTGCCACAGCCTTGAACACTTCCTGTTTCAAAAAGAACCGCCAGCCGACAGGCTGCCCCACCAGAAACTCTGTCAGCAAGGCATAGCGATCTTCGCTCCAGACCGTTTCAAAGGCCTCACGTTCCGCTGAAAAACTATAGATTTCCGAGGATCTGGCAGCGCCCGCCCTGAGCCGGGCGGTGGCGTCCAGATCGATCTCCTGCCCCTTGAGGACAACGCCATAGTCCCGTTCAACGGCTGCCGGAGTGACGCTTCCGCGGCTAAGATCCTTGCGCACCTTGTCGAGCGGGCGGTCAAAGGGGTGGCCAAATCCACCAGCTCCCGGCCCAACCACTCGGATCACATCCCCTGGATCCAGCCTGACCAGATCCGCATTGCCAAGTTCTTCTTCGTGATCCGTGCCCGGATTGCGCAGGAATTTTGAGACCACCGGCCGCCCGGCGCCCTGCAGGCCCCAGGAGGCCATGACCGAGCGGTTCCGGTTCCGGGCGGTCACGACCGTGCCAGGGGAAAAGACCTGAAATTCCATCACGGCGGAGAGCCCGCCGCGCCAGGTGCCCGGCCCGCCCGTATCCGCCTGAAGGCCGTAGCGCAGGAAACGGATCGGGACTTCCGCTTCGGTGATTTCCAAAGGCGTGTTGCGCAGGAACCCGGTCGTACCGCCGGCCCCGTCGCTGCCATCCCCGTCCGGCATGGCGCCGCCGCCGCCACCCACTGGGCCGATGGACGCCATCACCGGGCGGCCATCCTGAGCGGCCGTCTTGACGTTCAAGATCGCATTGCCACCGGGAGCTGCCACGGGAATCTTGTCCGGTACAGCCTGGGCAAAGGCGCCGATGGTCACGATCTGGGTCATGGCGCAGGTCAGGGAGCGCATGCCAATGGCCGCGCCCGGTGCGGAATTGACGATGGAGCCTTCCGGCAGCACTGCCCGCGCAGGCCGGAGCGTGCCCGCATTCAGCCAGAGGCCCGGCGCCAGCGTTGCCAGCACATAGGTCAGGCCGACCATAACGAGGGGATGCCTCTCCCGCCCGCCGGTGGGCATGTTGAGGGACGAGGCCAGCTGCGGATCGCTGCCGGTGTAATCCAACTCCACCGTTTCGCCTTCGATTCGGACGTTAAGGGCAATGCGTGCGGGCAGGCCGCCGGGACTGTCTTCATCGGCAAAATCGGCGAAAAAATACGCGCCGTCCGGAATGGCCGCGATCGCGGCCCGGGCCTGCGCCTCAGCGTGGTCCAGAATCGCCTCGGCCCCCTGCAGAAACGGCTGAAGGCCAAAGCGCCCGATGATCTCCGACATCTTGCGCTCGCCAATATTGACCGAGGCGATCTGGGCGGAAAGATCTCCGAGATTTTGCTCCGGCAGGCGCACATTCGCGCGGATGAGATCAGCCACAAAGGGGTTTTCCCGGCCCGCATCCATCAGTTTCACCGGCGGGATGCGCAGGCCTTCCTGGGCAATTTCCGTGAGACTGCGGGAAAGGCTGGCCGGAACTGCGCCGCCAACATCCGTATTGTGGATGTGCCCAACCACAAAACAGGCCAGTTCCCCCTCATGGAAGACCGGCTTCCAGATGTGAATGTCCGGCGTGTGGGTGGCCACGTGACCGGCTTCCGGGTCGTTGGTGATGCAGATATCACCTTCACGATAGCTGTCAAAATGCCGGAGCAGTGGCCCATAGTCGATGCCGGAATACCAGGGCGCACCGAAATGGCGGGGATTGGCAAAGGCCAGCCCTTCGCGGGTGACGATCTGGCAGGAAAAATCCTCGGTTTCCTTGATGAAGGCGGAATGAGCGGTGCGCATCAGGGTGTGGGCCATGGCATCTGCGGCCGCGCCACAGAAATTGGCCAGAACTTGCAGCGTGCGTGCGTGGGTCATCGCCTCAGGCCTTCCGCGTCAGAATGAGATTGCCGAAGTCATCAGCCCGGAGTGCGAAATCAGGCGGGACAACCGTTGTCGTATCGTCCTGTGTGACGATGACCGGGCCTGCGAGACAATGGCCGGGCGCCAGATCCGCCCGCCTGTAAACCGGCACTTCGGCCGGTGCTCCGTCAAAAAACGCTGTCACCTGTCCGGCCGCCACCGGGTCTGCCTTCGCCGGAGCCGGTTTGGGCATCACCGGTTTGCTGGAAGCGCCTGTGACCACAAGCCGGAGATTGACGATCTGGACGGGCGCCGATCTGTCCGCATGCCCAAAAAGCCGTTCATGCTCGCTATGAAAAGCGGCGGCGATGGCGGCTAGATCGCCCGTGCCGACAGCCCTTTCCGGCAGGCCGGTCTCAATCTCGTAGGACTGGCCCCGGTAGCGCATATCGGCGCTGACGGTGAGCTGGGCCGGGCCCTCAAACCCATGCGCCTTGAGCCAGGCCAAGCCGTCCCGTTTCATGTCGTCAAGGGGGACCGCAAGGCTCAAGATCGTGTCCGGCGTCAGATCCAGAAACAGCGTCCTGATGAAATCATTGCGCAGGTCCGCCACCAGTCCGCCAAGGGCGGAGACCACGCCCGGAGCCGGGGGTACCAGCACACCGGCCACATCCAGCTCCCGCGCCAGAAAGCAGGCCAGCATCGGCCCGGCGCCGCCAAAGGCCAGCAGGTGATAGGTGCGCGGATCTATCCCGAAGCGGGAGATCAACCCTTGTGTTTCCGCATACATGGCCGAGGTGGCGATCTCCAAGATGCTGGCCGCCACCGCCTCGGCAGGCGCATCCAGGGTCTGCGCGAGGGGCGTGATGGCCTGCCGGGCCGCCATGTGATCCACCTTGACCGCACCATAGCCAAGATCCCCATGGCCGATCAGGTTCTGGACCGCCATGGCATCGGTGATGGTCGGCAGATCCCCGCCGCGCCCGTAACAGGCAGGACCGGGTGTTGAGCCAGCACTTTGCGGACCGACTTTCAAGATGCCCAGATCATCCACCCAGGCCACCGAGCCGCCGCCCTGGCCGACCGAGCTGACCGCAACAGAGGGAATATGGACCGGGAAATCGCCGACCAGCTCGCCGGTGCCGTGCTGCGCCCGGCCCTTTTGCAGGACCGCTACATCCGCCGACGTGCCGCCAATATCAAGGGTCAGGACATTCTCATAGGAACAGGCTTCGGCAATATGGCCCGCGCCGATCACACCGGAGGCCGTTCCGGAGAGCAGCATCTGAACCGATTCCGCCCGCGCCTGCTCCAGCCCCATGACCCCGCCATTGGATTTGGTGATCATGGCAGGCACCTGAACGCCCAGATCCTTGAGAGTGGCCTCGAACCGGTCTAGGTAGTGGGCCACGCGCGGGCGCACATATGCCGACATGGTGGCCGTCAGCGTGCGCTCATATTCGCGAATCACCGGCCAGGTGCCAGAGGAGGTTGTGACCGGCAAGTCCGGGGCAAGTGCATTCAAAAGGCGGGCCACCGCAGCCTCATTCGCCGCGTTGCGGTAGGAATGCAGGAAAGCAATCACAATGCCGTCCGCACCGGCCGCCAGAGCCTTTTCCAAAGCCGCTGCAACATCGTCCCGCGTGGGGGCCTGATCGATGGTGCCATCGGCCAGCACCCGCTCGCCAATGCCAAAGACACAGTCGCGGGCGATCAGCGGATCTGGCCGTTTGGAATAAAGGTTATGGATTTCAGGAATTTTAAGCCGGGCGATTTCCAGAACGTCTTCAAAATTCCGGGTTGTGAACAGGGCAAGTTTGGGTCCGTTGCGCTGGATGACCGTGTTGATGCCGACTGTTGTCCCGTGGGTGAACCGGGAAACCGCCTGCGGCTCAAGGCGCCCCTCCTCCTTCAAGCGGGTCAGCGCCGCCTTGATTTCTTCCCCCGGCGCGTCCGGACGCGAAAAGACCTTTAGGGTGGCCAGCTGACCAGTGTCTTCATTCAGAACGGCGAAATCCGTAAACGACCCGCCGACATCGACCCCGATGCGATACGTCATGCCCGTCTCCTTTTAGACAAGCAGAATGGGGCGAAGAGCGGCAACGCTCCAATCGCAATTGTTCTGCACTTCATAACCATTCGTTATGAGGTGTCCTGTTGTTTCGGAACGCTCATATACCATTCGGGATGCGGAACCGGCCTGTAACCGGCTTTTTCATACACCCCGTGCGCATCCCGTGTGGCCAGCATCCAGGTGCCGACCGTCGCGAGACCCGGATGGGCACGGATCTGGCCCGCCATCCATCCGGCGAGGCCCCGGCCGCGGTGGGCGGGCAGCACAAAGACATCGCGCAGATAGGCAAAGACAGCGCAATCGGTGACCAGCCGCGCAAACCCGGCCATGGCACCATCTGCCGTATAAACGCCCATGACCAGCGATCCGTCCAGCGCCCTTTGCAGCGTGTCGTCGGAAAGGCCATCGCTCCAATAGGCATCTTGGCTCAAGAACGCCGAGACGACGGCAAAATCGATCCGGCTCCCGTCGGTCGACAGTTCATAGCCATCCTCCCGGCTCCAGGTCTGGGTCTGAAGGGACAAGAGCGGATTGGACAAAAGAGGAGCCCCCTGGCTGCAAGAGTGAAGTCATCAGCAAGCATGAAGCAGATGCACCGCGCCTGACGCTGGACTTCGGCCTTTGTGCGGCATTATCTCTTCAACACCATGCTGTTTTCAGCACGACCTTTTTAGGCTTTTTCTTAAGCTGCGGATATCTTCCGGACACCGTCCGCTTTCAAACTGCAGGAACCCTCTGCCTTGACCTCTCCCCAAGACCTGACCGTGCGACAAATCCTCAGCCAGCTTGTTGCCATTGCCGAGCTTCCCGGCACGCCCAATCACAAGATGGTGGACTGGGTCCGCACCTATCTGGCCTCCCATGGAGTTGAGGCGCAGGTGTTTCCGGGGCCGGACGGGGACCGCAGCAATCTCTTTGCGACCATCGGGCCACGTGATGTGCCGGGTTATATCCTCTCCGGGCATATGGATGTTGTGCCCGTTGCGGGACAGGAGTGGACCGCCGACCCGTTCACCCTGACGGATCTGGGGGGAAAGCTGACGGCCAGGGGCACCAGCGACATGAAGGGGTTTCTGGCCTGTGTTCTGGCCATGGTCCCGCGCTTCAAGGCAGCGGATCTGGCGCGGCCCGTTCATATCGCCTTTTCCTATGACGAGGAAATCGGCTGCAAGGGCGTGCCGCATCTGATTGCCCGTCTGCCGGACCTGTGCGCCCCGCCCCGTCTCTGCCTTGTGGGCGAGCCCTCCGACCTGAAACCGGTTCTCGCCCACAAGGGAAAGCAGGCGCTTGAACTGGTGTTCGAGGGCCGTGCCGCCCACAGCTCCAACCCCGCGCTTGGCGAAAACGCCCTTTACCCGGCGGCCGAAATGATGCTGTTTTTGCGGGATCTGGCCGTAGAGCTGCAAAAAGACGGTCCTTTTGACGAGACCTTCTCGCCCCCGTGCCCGACGGTGGTGGCCGGTGTCGTAAGGGGAGGCAATGCGGTCAACATCATTGCGGAAACCTGCAAGCTCCAGCTGGAAGTGCGCTCCGTGCCCGGCCATGCACCGCAGGACATCACGCGCCTGATTCTGGAGAAACTGGCCGGGATAAAGGCGCAGGCCGAAGCCGAAGACCGGCCGCTCAGGGTCTCCCACAAGGAGCTTTCAAGCTATCCCGCCCTGGCACCGGCTGACGATCCGGCCCTGATCGGCCTGGTCGAGGCCTGGTCGGGCCAAGAGGCCATCCGCGCGGTCAGCTACGGTACGGAAGCCGGTCTGTTTCAGACCGCCGGCATTCCGGCAATCATCTGCGGCCCCGGCTCAATCACCCGCGCCCACCGGCCCGATGAATATATCCTCCAGACCGAACTGGACGCCTGCCTTCAGATGATGGAAAAGATGACCGCAGATCTGGCTGCCTGACATCGGAGACTTCAACGCAAAAGACAAAACGGTTGGGAACCAATTGAACGCGACACGCCCTAAAAGACGATTTCGATATCCCATAGTCTTGTCAGTTGCTCTTTCAGAATGTCGGTTTCAGTACCGGCAATGCGCTCGGTTCGAAAACCATAAGCCTCAAACCCGCACACGTCTTCACTTGTAAAAACGATCACATCGCAGGTCTTTTCAATTGCGAAGGCAGCAAGGCGCGCGGCCAGGGCCGGGCCTCTCTCGGGCTGGGCGTCGATCGAAACAGCCACAGTTATGCGCTGGCCCGGCGCCTTGTGCCGGGGCGGGACCGCCGTGGTTTCGGGCACAAGAACCTTACCGCGTTCCGTTGCGGCCGCAGGGTCAAACCTTTCCAGAACCGGATCGAGATCAAGCACATCAGCGGTGGTGCAGCGTGTCATGACCGAACACCAGTGCTGCGCCTCCTCGGATGCCGCGAACATCTCGTCAGTCATCAGGCTGTTCATGAGCAGACCTCTTCAATCAATTTTGCTGCAGCTTCAGCCCCTGCTTCCGGCAAGGTGACCTGAGCAAGGGCCTCCCGGATCTCCTGCGCACGCCCATCCAGAAACGCGTCGATCCTGCCGGTCAGCTTCAGCGGTTCCCAAGGCTCCACGAGATCGGCGAGGCCGCGTTCGGCCGCCGCAGTCCCCCGCGCCCGCTGGTCGTCCATATAAGGGGCCATTTGCGGAACGAAGATCGTCGGGACCCCGCCATAAATCACCTCATGAAAGCTGTTATAGCCGACGGCAGAAATGAAGACATCCGCCGCCTGCATGAGCGCGCTCGCATGAAATGTCCGCACAACACGTGTGTTTGGATGATTGAACCACCCGGGATCCACGATGCTCGTCGGATAGACAACAACAAGATTGAGGACATGCTTCTTTGCCGCAAGGTGTGCCGAAACCGCCATGATCTGTGCGCGTCTGTCCGCGGCAACGCCGCCACCCAGCATGGTCACGACCAGCTTTTCAAACGGGCGGACGAAGCTGTTGGCGAGATCTGTGCGCAGGGCGTTCTTGTCTGCTTGCGACAGGTTGATTGTCTGCACAATCGGGCCAACGGGATGCGCGCGTTCACAGTGCATCACCGGCGCATTCAGCTCCTCAAAGGCCTCGCTCGGAACAACAACCCGCTCAAAAATCTTTTGCCGATCGAGCATGGCAAGGTTGTTCTGCGTGTTTTGCCACAATCCGCGCCGGATCCAGACGGATGGCAGATTTTTACCCAAAACGGCATTCATCACGCTTGGAAAAACAAATCCGCCGTCAAATACAAACCCGCCCGCCCCGGCTGCGAACGGGGAAAGCCTCAGAGAATTGACGAGATCATTTCCGTCATTCTGCTTTCCCAGCCGCCGGGCGACCAGCGGCGTGCAGTCAAAACCCGCCCGGGTGAGCAGACCGATGCAGGACGGAAAGGCCGCAAATTTTGCTCTTTCCGGCTGCTGAAACGCCTTGGCGACAACCATGCAGCGTTTGGCATGGCCGAGGCCGACACCATTGGTCGGCATGAAGGCCACATGCCTTTCCCGGTTGCCAACCGACCCGGAATTGACAAGCAGGGAGGATTTCGGCACCAGTTCACGAAGTTCGGGAGGCAGTTGAAAACGGACCCTGTCAGCGTCAAATCTCTCGCTCGCGGTGATCTCTGCATAGGCAGGAATGATGTCCTGCCGCAGCCAGTTGGCCAGAAGCTCAGGGTGTGCAGGCCCGGGAAGAACGGCATTCGCGATCGTGTGCCAAGATTGGTCCTTTGTGGCGTCGATCACGACACAATTCGAACACAGAAGATTGGCGGCCAGCGCCTGAAACCGGGGCCACACGCGGGGTTTTCCGCAAAGCACCGCTATGTCAATTTGTGCGGCAAGTACGTGCGGAGGAATTTCATTGTAGTGCCAGACCGGAGTGGTGTAGCCAAGAGTGTCATGCCACGCCCTCTTATCTTTGCCGGAGGTGAGCACGGCCAGTTCAAAACGGCGCTCCCGGCTCATGCCAAGAAACGCCGCGCATTGCTCTTGTGTTTCTCCAGGCGGGTTGACGATGGCCACCCTGAGCCTGGATCTGCCGCGTCTTTTGACAGGTGCGCCGAAGGTCGGAATACCGTGCCCGAGCACACCCAGAACCGGCTGAATGTCCGGCGTGTCCGGCTCCTGCCCAAGGGCGTAGCTGATCCGGGCGACGGCGTTTAGCCGGGCCTGCTCGCTTGAAAAATGGCCATAAGCGATCACAGCACCGGGCGGGTTCAGTCCCAATTTCCTCAACCGTTGCGCTGCCGCATCATCAAGGCTCTGCGCCTCCAGTACAATCAGACGATCATTTGGCCCCGGAACGCTGTTCTTGAGGAACGGCGCTATTTCATAGGCAAGTGCAGGATCCAGATCACCGGCGGAAAACAATTGCTCTGCCAGCGCAACCGGAAGGCCCGCCGCTTTCGACTGGTTCAGAAAGACGGCAAGACTATCGAGTGTCTCGCTTTTGAGCGTTCCTGTTTCAATGTACAGCATGATTTGTTTCCAAAATCAGGTGACTGGCGATGCAATCTCTTTCAATCCGGCATCTGTGACGTTCCCGGAAAGCTGCGGCAGAAAAAGCTTTGAGCTGTGTCTGACCCGCTTTGGCCTGTTCGACATAGGCCGCAGGATGGGCGATGAAACCGGCAATCAGCGCATTCACCTCATCCGGCCGGGCGCCCAGCGCACCAGCGCCAAAGGTCGATGCGGTGACGGGATCCGTGATAACCACCTTTCCAGCTGCCATAGCCTCGGCCAGGACCCTTCCAAAACTCTCCCGCCACAGGGGATTGGTGAAATAGACGAAAAAGTCGATCGTTGACAGAAACTGGTCGACCGGTTCCGAACCGAAGGGGAGACACTGCCAGTGGCTTGGGCGGTTCTGCTCCTTCAGAAGATCATCTGCTCCGAGCAGCCGGACAGAAACGGCATCTGCCGGATAGATCCGCTCGAGCGCCTCAAGACCGGTGAATTTTTCGATGCCCGGACGTGAGTGGCGTCCGCGCCGGTCCTGCGGCGCAGGAACGGGAGGCAAAAAGTCGAATTCACAGATATTGGTCCAGTCGACCGGATCGATCCTCCAGCCGCCAAAAGCCGGGTTCCGGGCGAACCATTCCGCAACCGTCTTGCGGTTGTTCGCAGAGATCGGGGCGACAGTTCTGACCCGCGCAAGGACCGATTGATCCAGAAGACGCAAACAATGAGAAACGTCAAACCCCTCCAGCCCAAGACCTCCTTGCGGAGCCGGTCTCAGGAAGTTTTCGTGGCACACAACATAGAACTTGTCGCAATTCATGCGGCACCGCATCTCTTGATCGAATTTCAGGCCCGAAGGGTTGTGAAAGACGATCACGTCGCTGGACATTGTGTCCCCGGCCCAGAAAAGCGGGGTTCCGGTCTCAAGGCAGGCCCGCTCAATTTTGGGATGAACGGCATCCCCCTTGAACATGCGTGTTTCCAAGCAGGCAACTGAGAGATCGCAGTCCGGGGCGAGCGCATAAATCTCCTGTGCGACCGCAGTGGAGGTTCCCCCAGGAAAACGCGGATCGAGCACGAGAGTCGTTCGAGAAAGCACCTGCGGCAAACTCCTCTTAGTTTAGACAAGCGTTCTGTAGCCCCGCAGCGCATGCGGGCCTTGCAAAGGTCCCGGTTTCGTTCTGATGGGCCCTGTCCGTTCCTGGCCAAATCACTCTGCGGCGTGCCGGGAAGGAGAAGCGGCTGTCGCCCGGACCTCAGCGTCTGCAAAAGCCGCCCTTCAACAGCGCCCCGAAGCAATTGCTTTGATCCCCGGGACGCCAGTTCTCTTCAGACCTCACTGCAAAGCGGCCGGTACGGAGCCTGCTTGAGGAATTCGATCAGTAAATGCTTGAATCGTTTTTGCTTTGTGCGGCAACGTCAGACAGCTCCCTGGGAACGCCAACGCCAAAAAAGCGCTCCACAACGTTGGGCGGATCTTTTGCGAAATCAGTCAAGGATTTCCCAAGGGGTGTCTCATCCAGCACCTGTGGGTTTTTCGAAATGAAGGACATCAATGCAGTCACATTGTTGTCGCTTACCAGCGCCCGGATCTCGGACAATTTGTCTTGCTGGATCGCGCTGGCGTCGTTTGGAAGAAGCCCAACGCCCGTGCCGAGGGCCAGAATCAGGGAGAGTTTTTGCAGTGGCGGCATCGCACACCTCATCCTTTGCTTTCGGATACAAATTCCCAATATTCAGCGTTCGAGTGACCCTGCCTCCACCCGATCACCCTGACAAACCTGAATAGTGTAAACCTGTTTTTCGTATAGAAATATACAGAAAAACTCCTTCGAGCCCCTCTGCATAACTCCTTTCATTACCCTTCACCAAATTCATGTCAAGTAATTGTTCTTAAATTTTTTATGACAAACTATAAAAATCATCGATTACACTATAAATTTAATTAAAGAAGCCCTGAATTTTCATAAATTAGAAGCCTTTCAACTCACCTTTCTGATCGAAGAATTTTTTGTCTCAAATAAAAATAACTGACGTAAGCCGGGGCCCTTCTGGAGGCACTAAAATGGAGAAAGTGTCAGGCGGCCGCGACGTCTTTCAGAAAAGCTTCGATTTTCCGGCGCAGCTCGGACGTTATCTGGGCGGTTTTGCCGGAGCTTGTATTCCCAACCTGAACTCACAAGAGCCTATTGGATGGTTGTTTCAGGTTCACCAACAAGGAAAGACGCGCAGGTCGGCCTGGCTGCCGGGCAAGCGCCGTGACACAGCCCGGCGGGCCTGAAAAAGCCGCCGGCCCGCTCAGGCGCGCCGCTGAAGACGGTCCCGCAGCAAGTCACCAGCCAGGTTGATGGCAAGCACCGTTATCAAGATGGCCAGACCGGGAAAGATCATCAGGTGTGGCGCGGTCTGCATATAGGGTTTGCCATCTAGCAGCATAGCCCCCCATTCGGCTTCCGGGGGCTGAATACCGAAACCAAGGAAACTGAGCCCGGAAATTGCCAGGATGGTTCGGGACCAGGAACTGGTCCACAGAACCAGAACGCTGAGGCGCAGATTCGGCAGGATATGCCGCCACAGGATCAGCCAGGACGGCAGCCGGTTGAGCCGGGCCTGAATCACGAAATCCTTCTGGGCCAGGGACAGGGCCAGGGTCCGGCTGAGACGGGCAAATTTCATCCAGCTGACCAACACCAGCGCCAGCACCAGATTGCCGGTGCCCGGCCCCAGAACACCGGTAATGGCAATTGCGGCCACCAGCTCTGGGAAGGCAAAGAAACTGTCGGTCATACGCATCAGCAGCGGGTCCGCCCAGCGGCCCGCATACCCGGCAGTCAGGCCGATCACAGTTCCGATCAAAACGCCAGCGGCCGACACGGCCAAGGCCAGTCCAATGGACCAGAGCCCTCCATACAATATCCGCGTTGCAATGTCCCGGCCCAGCTGATCCGTGCCGAACCAATGGGTGGCACTGGGCGGGGACAGCCGGGACAGAAAGTCCGCCTCGGTCGGATCATAGGGTGTGAACAGAAATCCGCAGACCATAGCAAACCCAAGCCCGCCGAGGACCACGGCCAGCTTGAGAGCAAGCCGGTCCTTTTGCCGTGCAGGCGCGGCCTCGGCCCCGGCACGGTTTTGCAGGTCCGCGCTTTCAAGAGACACGCCGGTCATGACTTCTCTCCTGTGCCCGCAGGTACAGTCTCCTGCGCGGCGGGGGCTTTTCCGGCCTTTGCGGCCTTAACCGGCCCGCTTTTGCGCGGGTCCAGCCAGTCCTGCAGCAGTTCGATCAGGCTGTTGATCGTCACGTAGCTGACGGCGGACAGCATCACCAGAAAGAGAACCACCGGATAGTCGCGGCTCATGACGGAACTGACCAGCAGCGAGCCGATTCCGCCCCGGGCAAAAATCACCTCTACAATCACAGCGCCCTCCAGCAGATAGGCTAGATCAATGCCGATCATGGTGATGGCGGGCACGAAGGCGTGGCGCAGGACGTGGCGCCAGAAGATTTCCATTTCCCCGACACCACGCAGACGCAGCGCTTCCAGGAAGGGCGAGGCTTTCGCCTCCAGAAGGAAACTCCGGAACAGCCGGGTTTGCGACGTCGTGATCCAGACCGCCAGCGTGGTGGCCGGCAGCACCAGATGGGCGAGCGTTCCGGTGCCAAAGGCCGGCAGCCAGTTGAACCAGGCAGCAAAGACCAGAATGAGCATCAGGCCGAGCCAATAGGGCGGCATTGCCGCACCGACGGAGGAAACCGCAACAGCCGTCCGGTCGAACACGCTGCCGGGGCGCCAGTAACAGACCAGGCTGAGGGCAAAGGCCAGCGGCAGACCGATTGCCAGCGCGGAACAGGTCAGCGCCAGGGTTTCCAGAAGATTGCCCGCGACAATCTCCAAAACCCGTTCGCGCGAGATCAGGGATTGGCCAAAATCCCCTTTCAAATAGCCGGACAGCCAATGGCCATACTGGCTCAGAAACGGCGCATCCAGGGCAAATTCCTGGCGGATGGCCTCTACCACTTCCGGCGGTGCATCCCCTTCGCCCATATAACGTGCATGGGCAATTGCCCGCGCCTTGTCCCCGGGGGAAATGTAATAGAGGGTGAAGGTCAGAAAACTGACCCCGAGGATCACGGCCAAAAGTCCGGCCGCCTTTTTGGCAAGAAGAGAGGCCATGCTGGCCGAGACAGGGCGTGGGCGGGAGTTGATCATTGGGCTGCTGCGTGGGCCGTTTGCAGGACGGCCGTATCGGACAGGCCACCAAGAATATGAGCGGCTTCAATCAGGTCGGCGCCATAGGCGCTGGCCGGGGCCCGGAAGAAGGCGTCCGCCGGCTGATACGCTTCCACCTGCCCGTTGCGCAGGAGCAGAATGTCGTCGGCATAGGCCTGCGCAAATCCAAGGTCATGGGTAACCACGATATAACTGAGCCCCAGGGCGGTGCGGATGCGCTCCATGGTGCGGCCAATCTGCTTCTGGACGACCGCATCCAAGGCGCTCAACGGCTCGTCGAACAGGATCAGCCGGGGTCGGGCAATCAGGGCACGGGCAATACAGACCCGCTGCGCCTGGCCGAGAGACAGCTGATCCGGATAGCGGCTGGCCATCTCCGGGGCCAACTCCACCTCTTCCAGAGCCTGTGCCAGTGCCGCGCGCCGTGCCGCACCGTCCAGCTCACTCAGATAAAGGCTTTCCAGAATGGCCTCGCCAACCTTCTGAGACGGATTGAGCGCGGCCAGCGGGTTCTGCATCACCCATTTGGTATTGGGCAGGCCGAGCCTGCGCGGGCCCGGTTCCAGGCGCACAAGGCCCGCGTCGTCCGCCGCCAGGCGGTGCTCGACGCTGCCCCGGTCAAAGGGCATCAACCCTTGCAACGCCTTCAAAAGCGTGGTTTTGCCCGAGCCGCTTTCCCCGACGATGCACAGCCTTTTCCCCCGCTGAAGGATGAAGCTGACATCCGTCAGCAAAACGGCGTGTCCGGCCGAAACCCCAAGGGAGCTCACTTTCAGCACGCAGGCACCTCCGCGCCAAAATGGGCACCAGTGTGCATCTGCCCGTGCCGGGCGCCCCCTTGCGGTAGAGATTCGCTCTGCCAAAAACGGTTTGCCACCAGCAGGCGGCCGGTCTCAGATTGCGGATTGGCCAAAAGCGTGCCGGTCGGACTGAATTCGCTGACCCGCCCATTCGCCATGACCGCTGTCCGGCGGGCGAATTTTGCTGCCAGGGCCAGATCGTGGGTGACCACCAGAACGGAAATCCCATGGGCATCCGCATAGGCCATAACCTCTTGGATGGCCCGCGCGGCTATGATGGGATCCAGCGCCGACGTCGGCTCGTCCAGAACCAGAACCTTGGGCCTGGACAGAAGGGCAAAGGCAATCAGCAGCCGTTGCTGCATGCCCTGACTCCAGTGATGTGGATAGCGCTTGCCGAACCCGTTCAACTTGAGCGCCTCCAGAACGGCCTGACCGTCTTTGCCGGCTTTCGCGTTCTGCACCCGAACCCGCCCGCAGGCGCAGCGCACGGCCTGCGACCACTGCCAGCCCAGCGGCCTGAGCGGATCGAGCCCGGCTTGGGGGTTCTGGGGCACGAAGGCAAAGCCGCCGCGCCGCAGATTGATCCGCCGGCGGGCAGTCATGTCGTGGCTCTGGCCGTCAAAGGTCAGGCGTCCCGAGACGGGCCGCGCCGGACGGTAAAGCCCCAAAAGGCAGCGCAGAAGTGTTGACTTTCCCGCCCCCGAACCGCCAACCACGGCAACACATTCCCCCTGGTCTATGTCCAGACCGACGTCGTGCAGAATGGTCTGCCCGCCAATCGCGGCGGACAGTCCTTCAACTGACAGCAAACAGGTGCCCTTACTGCTCAATATCCAGGTCCACCGTTGCCATATAGGTTTCTGCGGGGTGGATCCTGAAGCCCTTGACCTTACCGTTGCCGACCGCAACCTGAGTCTTGTGGAACAGCGGGATCAGCGGCAGGTCTTCGTTGATAATTGCCTGGATCCGGTCATAGAACGGTTTGCGAACCTCATCATCGAAGTTGGACCGGCCCTTGTCCAAAAGGGCGTCCAGTTCCTCGTTGGAATAGCCGGACACATTGTAGCTGGCCCCGGTGCGCGTCAGCGTGCTGGGGAAATAGTCCGGATCGCCCTGTGGTGCGGTGCCCCAGGCCTGCAGATGCATCTGGATCTCACCAGCCTTAAGCGCGTCATTGTTCGCCGAGAATTCACCCATGGAAATCTCTGCGCCGATGCCAATGCGTTTCAGAAGCGCCTGAGAGATTTCAAGCGTCGGGCGCAGCGCGGCACGGCCTTCATAGGAGCGCAACTTGAGGTTCAGGTTCTTGCCACCCAGTTCGCGGATGCCATCGCCATCCGTATCCTTGATGCCCGCTTCGTCCAGAATAGCCATGGCCTTGTCCGGATCATAGGGCAGGGACAGGGATGTGTCGTACCAGGCGCTCATGCTGGCCGGGAAGATTCCATTGGCCGGCGTGCCGCCGACCCCCGCCAAAGCCGCATCAACGATCAGTTGGCGGTCCAGCCCAAGGGAGATGGCCTGGCGCAGAGGCTTGTTGGCCAGCGGACCGTCTGCCGTGCGCAGCTGGTAGAAAAACAGACGCGCCGTTTCAGCGGAAAAGAGCTGGCCTTCGCCCTTCTTTTTCAAAGCCGCAAAGTCCTGTTCGGGAAAGTTGGTCACCAGATCCACATCATTGGCCTGAAGCGCAAGCGCCGCCACAGACGCATCCGGAATAACGCTGATCAAAAGGCTATCAAGCTTGGGAGTCCCGCCCCAGTAACCGGCATAGGCGCGCGTTTCGTAGGACTTTTCCGTTTCTGCGGACACAAACATGAACGGGCCAGTACCGATGATCGGCATCTCTTCCGTGCCATCTTTCATTACGGCCGCGGAAGGCTCGGTCAAGGACCACAGGAAAGCGGAGTTCGGCTTTCTGGTCTTGAAGACCAAGGTGTGCTCATCCACTACCTCGATGCTTTCCAGATCCAGCAGCTTCATCAGGCGGGGATTGTGCCCCGGATGACCTTCTTCGCCGAGCGTTTCAAAGGATGCTTTCACACTTTCGGCCGTCATCGGACTGCCGTCATGGAACGTCACGCCGTCCCGGAGCGTCAACGTCCACTCGGTCGGCGACAGGTTTGCATAGGCCACGGCAAGGCGCGGGATCATTTCCATGTTGTAATTGAGGCCAACAAGCGTTTCAGACACACCGGCCCGGTTGCTGAGCCAGCCGTTCTGGCGCGCCCGCGGATCGGGCGCGGAGCTTTTCGGGCCATAGGGCATGGCCACGTGCAGAACCTTTTCGGCAGCAAGGGCGGTCTGTCCGGCCGGGGCGGTCAGTGCGGCGGCGAACAAACCGGCTCCGGCAAGGGACAGGGCGGCGGTTTTCAAAAGGCGCTTTGACAATTCAAACTCCATTTCGGGGGTCGTCTTCAGACTGGGGAAACCCGGATCGAAACGGCGTTATGATATAACGTCTCCTATTTTGCAATGGCTGAAATCCTCTTTGGATTCATTCTAAAAAGCTTGTAATTCAGCCGTTTTGACGCCTCAATTTCCAGCTCTGCGCAGAGGCACGCAGACCTGCCCGCCAAAATACCCGTTAAAGATCTGCGCTGTGCACCGTGACGACACCTGCCTCCGCCATGGTCTTTTTGGCAGCCGCCAAAGATCCGTCCATATCAATGCCCCGGCAGACATCTTCGATCAAAAAGGTCTTGAAACCGTGCCCGCAAGCGTCAACAGCAGAAAAGGCCACACAGAAATCGGTAGCCAGTCCCGCCAGGAACACCCGCTCAAAGCCACGTTCCTTCAGATAGCCCGCCAGACCGGTCGGCGTTTTCTTGTCATTTTCATAAAAGGCGGAATAGGAATCCACCCCCGGCCGGAAGCCCTTGCGGATAATTAGCTCAGCCCCGGTGATGTCCAGACCGGCATGAAACTCTGCCCCCTGGCTGCCCTGAACACAATGGTCGGGCCACAGGGTCTGCGGTCCATAGTCCAGCGGGATCTGGGAGAAGGGATCGTGGCCCGGATGCGAGCTTGCAAAAGAGGAGTGGCCCGCCGGATGCCAGTCCTGGGTCAAAATACAATGGGCGAATTTTTGGGACAGCCCGTTGATTGGCCCGATAATGGCATCGCCCCCCGCGACCGCAAGCGCGCCTCCCGGGCAGAAGTCATTCTGCACATCAATGATAACAAACGCATCCGTGTCATTGTTGATCATGGATCTGCCTTTTCTTTTGCGCTCCGGCGCGGTGCCTGCCTATATATTCACCCTGACAATTTAACAGGCGGCCCGCAATTGCCAAGCAGAATTGCGGATGTCAATCCTGATCCGGCGAGGCCCATCCGACCCGGCCAGCCCCTTACGACGCAGAAAGCTTTCATGACCGGCTCCCCGACACAAGAGAACAGCACGACCCTTATTGCGGATCTGTTTCATGCCCCCGAACGCGGGCATGTGACGTTCCTCCCGCACGCAGCCATCACCTTTGACGGGGACGGCACGATTTTGGAGGTTGGCGATGCGGCTGCGGGCCCGGACGACGCCTTCCGCCTGCCGAAAGGCACATATCTTCTGCCCGGGCTTGTGGATCTGCATGTGCATGCCCCCCAGTATCCCCAGCTCGGCTCGGCCCTGGATGAGCCCCTGGAAGACTGGCTCCAGACCTACACGTTCCCGCTCGAAGCCCGGTATGAAGATGAAGACTTCGCCCGGGAGGTCTATGGCATGCTGATCGACCATATGCTGCGCTGCGGCACCACATCGGCCGTTCATTTCGGAACGGTGCATCTGCCTGCCACGCAAGCGCTGGCGCAGATCTGTCTGGACAAGGGGCAGCGGGCGCTGGTGGGCAAGGTGGCCATGGACCACCAGGACACCTGTCCGGAATACTATCGGGATACCTCGGCCGAAAGCGCCGTCTCCGGCACCCATAGCCTGATCACCTACATCCGCAACCTGCCGGGCAATGACACCGGACTGGTGCAGCCCATCATCACCCCGCGCTTCGTGCCATCCTGCACCGATGACTGCCTGCGCGGACTGGGGCAGCTGGCCGCACAAACCGGCGTGACGGTTCAGACCCACGTTTCGGAAAGCGACTGGGAGCACGGTTTCGTGGCAGAGCGCATGGGCATGAGTGATGCCGAAACCCTTGATCATTTCGGCTTGCTGCGCGAGCACACCCTTCTGGCCCATGCCAATTTTCTGTCGGATCAGGATATGAGCCTGGTCCGGGAACGGGGCGGCGGCATTGCCCATTGCCCCTGGTCCAATGCCTATTTTGCCGGCGCCGTGTTTCCCTTGCGGGCTGCGCTGGAACGCGGGCTGCGAGCCGGGCTCGGCACCGATATTTCCGGCGGACCGATCGGCACGGTCTGGGAAGCGGCCCGCATGAGCATTGCCGCCTCTCGCATGCTGGAAACCGGCGTGGATCCGCGCAAACCGGCCTGCGAACGGGGGGCGGGCCCGGCGCGGATTGATGTGGCGACCGCTTTTCATCTGGCCACGCGCGGTGGCGCCCTGGCGGCCGGGCTGGAAACCGGCGCTTTTGAGCCGGGGCTCAAATTCGACGCCATTGCGGTCAACCCCGCTGCCCCTCTTGGCCAGATTGCAGCCCATAGGGACGACACGCCCGACAGGCTTTTGGAAAAAATGCTCTATGGCGCCACCAAGGCCAATATCGAGCAGGTCTGGACGGACGGGATCAGACGCGTGTGATCAGGCCGGCCTGATTTGGCGCGCGGCCATATTGCAGCGCGAAAGATCCTGACCGGTTTGCCTAGAAGATTTATGCTCCCTTGCCAGCTTGAGGCGAAATATTTAGCATGAAAATGCTAAATGTTATCAATATTTGGAATGAACGATGCTTATTGATGAGTTTGATCGAAAGATACTATCCATACTCCAAGATGATGCTAGTCTTTCCGTAGCTCAAATTTCTGAACATGTAGGTTTATCGTCAACACCTTGCTGGCGCAGACTTCAGAAACTTGAGCGCGAAGGGTATATCGATGGACGTGTTACGCTTTTAAATCAGGAAAAGGTTGGTCTTGACCTAACGGTCTTTGTAATGATCCGAACCAACCAGCATAATACTTCCTGGCTTGAGAAATTTAACAGCGTCGTCGCTCAGTTCCCGGAGATCGTGGAAGTCAACCGTCTGGCAGGAGAGTACGACTACATCCTGAAAGTCATCACCAGGAACAACTCTTCCTATGACGCCTTCTACAAGAAATTTATCAATCTGATCGAGCTGAACGATGTCACCTCTTGCTTCTCCATGGAACAGATCAAGCGCAGCACAAAGCTGCCCCTTGACGCTGGCGCCATGTGAAGCTGGCCGGTCAGCAGCGCCCCCCCGCACATACTTCCCGTTTGTCAGCCGCCACAAGACACCCCGCTTGTCTCCGCCCAACGTGAGCAAATGCCTGCGCAGAGTGAGATCTGATGGGCAGGAAATTTGCGTCAGCCAATTGATTGGCCACGCCGGAGCTTTTATGGAAAGAGCGTCCCCGCCATGCCCATCGTTCGATGGCAAGCCCCCCTTGAAGCAGACCTAGAGAGTGGAGCCAGAGGCATGTTGTCCGGCCGCCAGATATCGACCTCCCTTTGGGCCAGCACCGCGCCGGACCGGCAGGTGACCAGCCCCCTGACCGGGGACCTTCAGACCGATATTGCCGTCATCGGCGGCGGATTTTCCGGCCTGTCCACGGCCCTTCATCTGGCCCGGCGCGGCGAGACCGTCACCCTTTTGGAGGCAGGCACGGTCGGGAGTGGCGGGTCCGGGCGCAACAACGGTCAGGTCATCCCGACCCTGACAGCTGCTGAACCGGATGCCATAGAGGACCGGTTTGGAGAGGCCGGAGAACGGTTCGTTGCCCTTGTGCGTGACAGTGCCAGCACCTTGTTCGACCTGATCCGCGCCGAGAATATTCAGTGCGAAGCGGAACAGACCGGCTGGTATCAGCCGGCCCACCGGGAGAGCCGGCTGGCGCTCAGCGAGGCTCGGGTTGAGGCCTGGTCCAAACGCGGCGCCCCCTGCCGGCTTGTCGGCCGGGACGAGTCGGAACGGCTGTTGGGCAGCCGCTTGTGGCATGGCGGCCTTTACAATCCGACCGGCGGACATATCAATCCGCTGGCCCTGGCGCGGGGCCTTGCGGTTGTTTGTGAACAGCAGGGTGTTCAGATTCACGAGGGCACGCCTGTCTTCAGCCTCCAGCGGAGCGGCAGCATGTGGCAACTGAAAACGCCTCATGGCACGCTTACGGCCCGGGCCGTGATGCTGGCCAGCAATGCCTATACCGGGCTCAAAGCCCCAAATCTGGCCCCCGGCCTGGCCCGCTCACTCGTGCCGGTTCTTTCCTGGCAGATGGCGACCGCGCCCTTGAGCGATTCCCAGCGGGCCAAGGTCGTGCCCGGCCGGGAAGCCGTGTCGGACACACACGGGGATCTGCGCTTCTTCCGCTTTGACCAAGGAAACCGTTTGGTCACAGGCGGAGCGCTCGCCCTTGGCTTCAACGGGCCGGAGCGGCTGAAGACGCTTGCGGGCAAACGGCTCCGGGAAGCGTTTCCGGTTCTGGGAACCCCAAAATTCGATTTCGTCTGGAACGGTTACATCGGCATGACCGAAACCCGGTTTCCATTTCTTTCCCGACTTGGACCGGACCTTTGGACCTGGGCGGGCTGCAACGGGCGCGGCGTGGCCTTGTCCATCTCGCTTGGGCGCGAATTTGCGGCCGCCCTGTGCGGCAAGCCCGAAAATGAGCTGGCCCTGCCCTTCAGCGCTCCGAAGCCGATTGCGTTCCATGGCCTTGTCAAACGCTTCGCCCCTTCGATTATGCTGCCCTATTACCGGTGGCGTGACAGGCGGGACTGACCAGAGCCCCGTTTCACCCAGAAAATAAAACAACCTTTCCAGACCTTAAGGAGACCTCTGTCATGATTGTCACACGCAGAACCTATCTTGGACTGATTGGCGCGGCGGCCTGCCTGCTGGGCGCCCGTGTCAGCGCGCTGGCAGATGATGCCATCTATGTGGGCTATCAGTTGCCACTCACCGGCAACACGGCCCAGTACGGCCAGGACTTCAAGACAGCGGCCGACATCGCGCTGAAGGACTTCAATGCCTCCGGCAAGTTGCCCGTGCCGGTGAAGATCATTTACGAAGACTCCCGCTCCGACGCAAAGGAAGGCGTTGCAATCGCCCGCAAGTTCTCCGACGATGACCGGATTGTCGCAGTCATCGGCGATTTCACCTCCACCGTCTCCATGGCGGCGGCCCAGGTTTACAAGCGCGAAGGCGTGACGCAGCTGAGTCAGACTGCCTCCCACCCCGATTATGCCAAGATTTCCAAATGGCAGTTCCGCAACATCACCACCCAGGCCCAGGAAGGGGTTTTCAACGCCGACTGGATGAATGACCAGGGGTTTAAGAAAATCGCGGTGATTGCCGAACAGACCGACTGGGGCCAGTCCGTCGTCAAGGATTTTTCCAAAAAGGTCGCCGAAAACGGCGGTGAAGTCGTCTTTACCGAATATTTCAACCGGGGCCTGCCGGATTTCCGCTCTATCATCACCAAGATCGAACGGGCCAAACCGGATGCCATCTATACCGGCTTCTTTTATGAGGACGCTGCCCAGTTCCTGAAACAGATGAAACAGCTGGGAGCCAACATTCCGGTGCATTCCACCTCGGCCGCCTATAACCAGAAGCTGCTCGAACTGGCGGGGCCAGCAGCCGAAGACCTTTATCTGACAGCCACGTTCCTGCCGAACAGCGATGCGGACAACGTCAAAAAATTCGTTGCCGAATGGAAAGCGGCGCGCGACGGAGCCGAGCCCGGCCAGTTTCCGGCCCAGGCCTATGATGCGGTGAACATCATGCTGGCGGCCGTCACCCGGGCCTATCCGGATGTCAACCGCGCCCATGTGCGTGACGAACTTGCCGCAACCAAGGACTTCCCGGGCGTGACCGGCGTCACCTCCTTCGACAGCAATGGGGAAGCGCAAAAGCAGCTGACCAAAGCCATGGTCAAAGACGGCGCCTTCGTGCCAGTCAAATAAATCAAGACCCGGCTCTGCGCCCGCCAGACGGCACGGGCGCGGAGTTCCAGGCCGCCGGCCAAGCGCATCCCCATGGGCCGCCTGACCCCTGGACCTGATACTGGACGCCCGATACTGGGCATCTGACCCCGGCGGGCTGGTCCCGGCTTGTGTCCGCCGAAACTCTCAACTCCAAGGGCAATGCGCGTGCTTGATCCTTATTATCTTCAGCAGCTGACAATCGGCATCTCGCTCGGCATGGTCTATGCCCTGATGGCGATCGGTTTCACCCTCATATTCGGCGTCCTCAATGTGGTGAACTTCGCCCACGGGGAAGTCTACACAATCGGCGCTTTTGCGGGCATCCTGGCGATCGCCGCCTTCGGACCGCCCTTTATGATCATCGTCTTCATCGTTCTGGCGGTTGGCGCTTGTGCAGGCTATAGCCTGGAACGGATCGCGTTCCGGCCCTTCCGCCGGTTTTCCGACGAAGCGTCCTTGAAGTCCCGTGCCATGCGCGAGGCCACGTTGATGTCCTCCCTGGCCATGTCGATCATTGCGCGCGAAGGGATGGAACTGGTGTTCGGATCCGAATTCCAGACCATCAATATCAGCTATCTTATCAACCAGCCGATCCGCCTGGGGCCGGTCACCATCGTCAATGGCGACATTATCATCTTCATGGTCTCCGCCCTGATGCTGGCCGGGCTCCAGTATCTTCTCAAATACAGCGCCATCGGCCTGTCGATCCGCGCCGTGTCAAACAACCCGCTCGGCGCGAAATATGTGGGCATCAACACGGACCGCACCATTGTGCTGACCTTTGTCATCGGCTCGATGATGGGGGCTCTGGCCGGTATTCTGGTCGGCCTCTATTATGGCGCCGTGTTCCCGTCCATGGGCTTCATTCCCGGCATCAAGGCCTTTGTCGCCATGGTCATGGGCGGCCTCAGTTCCATTCCCGGCGCCGTAATTTCCGCCCTGATCCTGGGGGTTGCCGAGAGCATCTCGACCACCTTCATGTCCTCCGTCTGGTCGGACATGGTCGCCTATCTGTTCCTGATCATCACGCTGGTGTTTTTCCCGCAGGGCCTCTTCGGGGCAAGGAGGGAACGTGTCTAAGGAACGTCTTCACACGGCCGGTTTGAAACTTGCCCTTCTGCTCCTTCTTTTTGCGGCCTTGCCCGCCCTACTTGCCTATCTCGACCAGGGCTATCTCTATCAGATCGCAACCCTGGCGCTGATTTTCTCTCTGCTTGCCGTCTCCCTGCAGCTTGTGACCGGGATTGCGGGTCTCCTGCATCTGGGCCATGCGGCCTTTTACGGGGTCGGCGCCTATATTGCCGCGCTGGCGGGAGCCGAATACGGCATCGGCTTTACCATCGGCCTGCCCCTGGCCGGGATCGGCGCGGCCCTGATTGCCCTTGTGGTCGCCCTGCCGACCATGCGGCTGGTCAGCATCTATTTCGCCGTTGCCACGCTCGGGATCGGCCAGATGATCTATCTGGTGCTTCAGAACTGGGTGGCCGTGACCAAAGGCCCGAACGGTGTGATCCTGTTTTCCGGCATTGACCTGTTCGGCTTTGAAATCAACAGCGAGATCGGGACCTATTTTGTGGTGGCCTGTGTGGTTGCCGTGTCCATCTGGGTGCTGCACCGGCTGAGCCATTCTTATTATGGCAACGCCCTTCGCAGCCTGCGCGAAGATGATCAATGCGCCGACGCCATGGGTATCGACACCGTCCGCCTCCGGATCGAAGCCTTCATGATCTCGTCCTTTTTCGCCGGAATCGCCGGTGCTCTATGGGCCTATACAACGGGCTATATCTCACCGGTCGATTTCGACTTCTCCGAGTCGATCCTGATCCTGGCCATGGTGGTGGTCGGCGGCCTCGGCAGCATTCCCGGTGCCATTATCGGCGCCCTCCTGCTGATCCTTCTGCCGGAAATCCTGCGGCCGGTTGGCGACATCCGCAATATCATCGTTGGGGTCGTGCTGTTCTGCTCAATCCTGTTCCTGCCCAAAGGCCTGTTCGGGGAAGTGCCGGCGCTGAACTTCATCCGCCGCCAGATGAATGGCGCATGGCAGAACCCTCATGACAAACAGAAGGTGGGCTGGAAATGACGGCCATGCTTGACGTCGACACCGTTTCCCGCCAGTTCGGCGGCCTGATGGCCGTGGACAGTGTCACCACTTCTGTGGGCGAAGGCGAACTGATTGGCTTGATCGGCCCCAATGGCGCGGGCAAGACCACCCTCTTCAATCTGATCTCCGGCTTCACGCCGGTCTCCTCAGGCGAAATCCGCTACAGGGGAGCCAGGATCAGCGGCCTGAAACCGTCTGCCATAGCAGCAAAAGGCATCTCCCGCACGTTCCAGAACCTGCGGGTGTTTCCCAACATGACCGTCTTTGACAATGTCTCGGTCGGGGCGGTCGGAGCCATTGGGCAGTCGCCGTTTCAGGCGGTTCTGGCAGGCTCACAACGGTCGCGGGAGATTTCCGAACGCAGCTGGGAAGCGCTTGAGCGGGTCAATCTGACCCAGTATGCCAATGATCTGGCCGCCAACCTTGCCTACGGCAAGCGCAAATATCTGGAGATCGGCCGGGCGCTTGCCATGACCCCCGATCTCCTGATCCTGGATGAACCGGCAGCGGGTCTGAACGATTCTGAAACCGCCGAACTCGCCGCCTTTATCAAGGACCTGCATGCGGGTGGCCTGACCATCATGCTGGTCGAACATGATATGGGGCTGGTAATGAGCATTTGTGAACGGATTGTCGTTCTGGCGTCGGGCCGGAAAATCGCCGATGCGGATCCGGCCACCGTGCGGCAGACACGGGAGGTTCTGGAAGCCTATTTGGGGGTGGAGGAGGAATGAGCCTTCTGGAGATAGACAATCTGGCCCTGCGGATCGGCGTTCAGGACATCCTGCACGGCATCAGTCTGGAGCTGCCGGAAAAGGGCATCTTCGCCATTCTCGGGGCCAATGGGGTCGGCAAGACCAGCCTGATGCGTTGCATTTCGGGCATCTACAGCCCCACCGGAGGAGAGATCCGCTACAATGGTGACAATCTCGCCGGGCTGAAAAGCTACCAGATTGTGGACAAGGGCATCTTGCAGGCCCCGGAAGGCCGGCAGATCTTTTCCAACATGTCAGTGCTGGAAAATCTCACCATAGGCGGCGGGCCGCTCAAGACCCGGGAACTGGACCATGTGCTGAGCCTGTTCCCGAAACTGAAAGAACGGCTGAAACAGGGAGCCGGTTCTCTTTCCGGCGGCGAACAGCAGATGCTGTGCATTGGCCGGGCGCTGATGCGCAAACCCAAAGTGTTGCTGCTGGACGAGCCATCCCTGGGCCTGGCCCCCATGCTGGTGCGGTTCATTTTTGACCTGGTTGAGCAAATCCGTTCGGAAGGCTATGCCATTTTGATCGTGGAACAAAACGCAAAGGCGGCCTTGCGCATTGCTGATCAGGCCGCCGTGATCGAGGGCGGGCGGATCATCATGTCCGGCCCCGCTGGCGAACTTGCAAGTGACAGCCGGGTGGCCGATGCCTATCTTGGCGGCCACACGCCTGCAAGCTGATACAGGGAGGACCCCAATGACACTTCCCATGATTGAAAAACGGCGCATTGAGGCGTCAATCCTCAAATGTGTGTTTGACGTTCTGGCCGAGCGTCATGGCCGTGCCGAGGCCGAAGCGGTGATCGGCGAAGCGGTGTCAAACTCCGCCATCGCCCAGGGACAGGAGTTCCGCGACAAGGAAGAGCAGGAGCCAACCCTTGAGGATTTCGCCGCCCTGCTACCCTTATGGCAAATGGATGATGCGCTGCAGATCGAGGTGCTGGACAAAGCGCCTGACAAGCTGGATTTCAACGTCAAGCGTTGCCGCTATTCGGAAGTCTATAAAGAAATGGGCCTCGGCGACATCGGCCATCTCCTGTCCTGCAACCGGGATGGCGATTTCTGCATCGGCTACAATCCGAAGATGGAACTGACCCGGACACAGACCATCATGAAGGGCGCCCCCCATTGCGACTTCCGCTACCGCCTTAAACCGGACGAGACATAGCGCAAATCGTATTTCACCGGATGCGCCTGTCGCGGCCGGGCATCAGAGATCACAAAGCAAACGACAAGCAAGACAACGGCCCCCTTTTCAGCCTTCCTTTGGAAATGGGGTCCGTTCGTTTTACGGATGATACCCAGCTTGCCAGCCGCAATTTCTTCCGATGCTTCAATCCTGGACATAAATTCCGGATAGCCGGTCAGAGCCCCTTCCCGATATGGATGATTGGCTGATAGAGATCGACATCCAAAAATGCAAAGGCAATTGGGCCGCATCGGATGTAGTCAAACTTCGGTCCGTCTATCTTGATCACGTCGACATTGTCGATATTGGAAACCTCCAAAGAGGCTCTCATCCAACTTTCATCGTTGTTTTTGAAAAAACATGCGCAGAGAAGGATTTTCCCAAGCTGCTCGATGTCGTGATTGGCTTGCGGATCCACGCCCCCCTCAAAAGGGTCCAGTGCGTACCCCATAGAGCCCAACTCGATCGGCAATTGTTGATCCGCCGTCGGCCGTCAGCGCAGCACTTTTGATGATGGACGCCTTGCTGGAGCACAGGTAGGCCATCACGGCGGTAACTTCTTCCGGGTCTACTGGGCGGCCGAGCGGGACATCTTTGGTGCCGTGGGCATAGGCCTCTTCCACCGACACCAACCCGGTGCCCAAGTGATGTCAAATCAGCCGTTAAAGAACCTTTGCAGTCTGGCAAAGCCCGGGATATGGGACGAGGTGCCGCCGTCGGCTGCCATGGCCTGCCCGGTGATGTAACGGGCTTCGTCGGAAGCAAGGAACGCAACAAGATGCGCGATATCATCCGGGGCACCGAGATACGGGGTGAGTGTCTCTTCTTCCACGGTTTCGCGCAGTTCAGGCGGCAGATTGCCGAGCGCTGACGAAGTTCCTGTGAGACCCGGAAGAACAGCATTACAGCGGATTCCCCGCTTGCCATGGCTGGTGGCAATGGACCGTGTCATCTGGATCACGGCCGCCTTGGAGGCCGAGTAGGCCGCCTGGATGACATTGCCCTGCAGCGCCAGGTTGGACGCGGTGTTGATGATCGAGCCGCTTTTTTGAGGTGTCATGATCTTCAAGGCTTCCCGGCAGGCGATCATGGTGCCGCGGGTGTTGACATGGAAGGTCCGGTCCCAGTCTTCCGTCGCCATATGCTCGATATCGAGATCCCGCTGGGCCATTTCCGGCGTCAGCAGCGCCGCATTATTGTTAATCGCGTCCAGGCGGCCATAGGCCTCCAGCGTCGCCTTGAACATGGCGAATATACTGTCCTCATCGCCCAGATCCACATAGACGGACTGCGCCTCCGCGCCGCCGGCCCGCAGCTCTTCGGCCAGAGCTGCAGCCCGGTCTTCTGAAATATCGGCAATCATCACCCGGGCACCATGGGCTGCCATGATACGGCAAACCGCACCGCCAATGCCCCCTGCACCGCCAGTTACCATCACGGCCTTGCCCTTAAGCGAATAGCTCATCTGTTACTCCGGAAAATCATTTGCATTAACGATCTCCACCAGGAGATCACAGGGATCTTTGAAAAAGAAGGCCTTGGCGGGTTCCCGGCCGGGTTTAAGGGATGGATCATCTTCGACAACCATCGGCTTGCCGACCTCACGGATGATGCCGACGATTTCAACATCATCGCGGGCCTGCAGTATTTCCAGCGCCGCCTGGCAGCTGCCGACGGAAAAACAGGGATGCTTGATGCCTTGGACGCTCAGATCCGTGTTCGGCGCATGGGCATGGGCCGGCACCGGCTCCGATCCCTGCTTTTCGAACAGTTCGAAGCGGAAGTCATCCCGCCGCAGGAAAGCGATCTTCGTGCCGATGGCCTCGATATCAAACCGGCTTTCCAGCTCCAGGCCGAACACCTCGCCGTAAAAGGCGATGGCCCGGTCGATATCACGCACCGAAAAGCCTGCATGATGCCATTTCAGGTCGGGGAATAATCCATCAGGCATCGGCCAGCCCCTTGACGGCCGCATCATGCGCGTCTTGCTTGGCGGCAAGGTCCATTTCAAATTGGCCGTCAGTCAAGACAAACAGCATTCTGGTAATGTTGTCCGTCCGGTTGGTCCAGGCATGAATTGTGCCCCGCTGGACCACCATGTCGCCCTCTTCCAGAACCACTTCACTGTCATCCAGCAGCAATACGATTTGCCCCTTTAAGACAAGGCCGTAATCGATGCTCTCGGTGCGGTGCATCAAAGGGTGGCGCCCCGAAACCGTGTGGTCTGCATTCTCCGCCAATCCGACCGTCTCAAAGAGAGCCCGGGCGGTTTCCTTGTCAAACTTCGGGCCCTCCGGCCCCTCTGGCGGCAAGTCGACGATGCGGACAATCGTGCCGTGTGCCGGAGGCGCCGTATCGCGGTGAATGTCGGTCGGCTCTTCCTCTGTTTCGCCGATTGGACACGGCATCTGGCGTGTGTTCCAAAGCTCGTGAAACGCGAGACCGGGCTGGTGATCAGGACGGGTCACGTGAGGCGGAACGCCATCAGACAACACCACCGCCTTCCCGGTTTCATCATGGCCTGTCACCACCCGCCGAACGTTTTTTGACACCATAATGCACACCCTCCATTATTTGGTTGGTCGTATAAATAACTTTCTTTGAGGTGTGAGCGCAAGTCAAGCCGGGAACAAAAATGTGCCTTCTTTTCAGAAGCGAATGTCCAGATTTAAATAGGTCTCAGCAATTCTGGGAGGACTTGATGAGTAGCTATGACGTCGTCGTTATGGGTGCGGGGCACAACGGCCTGGTGGCCGCGTGTTACCTGGCCAAAGCCGGCAAGAAGGTTCTGATTCTCGAACGCCAGCCTTTTCCGGGCGGTGGCGTTGTAACGCGGGAGCTGAACACGCCGGGTTACCGGCATGACCTGCACAGTTCCTGCCACATCATGATTCAGGGTAACCCGATGCTGACCGAGGATGAACTCGGTCTGAAGGCGAAATACGGGTTGAACTACCGCTACTCGGATGTGCCCTATGCCTCGATCTTTCCGGATGGAAAGACGCTGATCACCTACAAGGATCTCGACAAGGCCTGCGCTGAGATCGCCAAATTCAACGCCAAGGACGCCGAGACCTACCGCGCCTTCGCGCAGCGCTCGATGGACATGCTGCCGATGTTTGCCAGCGGACTCTATTCTCCCCCCCTCCCATTGGGCCCCGCAATGGCGATGTTCGACAGCTCTGATGAGGGCCGCCTGATCCTGGACGCGATGAGCCGCTCCTCGCTCGATCTCGTCAATCAGTATTTTGAAGGCGACCACATCAAGATTCACCTGTTGAAGCTGGTGACTGAAAATCTGCAGCTGCCCGATGAACTTGGCACCGGCATGGGCATCTTCCTGATGCCCGGGATCATTCATAAATGGGGTGTGAGCCAACCGATTGGCGGCTCCGGCGGCCTGACCGACGCGCTGGTGCGCTGCTTCGAAGATCTGGGCGGCGAGTTGCGCCTGGAAGCGGAAGTCTCCAAGGTTCTCGTTGAAGGCGGGGAAGCCAAGGGCCTGCAGCTGACAACAGGCGAAGAGTTCCGCGCCAAGGACGGTGTGATTGCTGCTCTGCATCCGCGGGTTCTTTCGAAATTCGTTGAGGGCATCGACCCGGCCGTCGAGCGGCGCTGCCAGGCGGTCAATCCGTCGCCCCAGTCCCTGTTTGTGTCTCACTACGACTTGAAGGAACGCACGAAATACACCGCCGGTGAGGAAATCACCTCGGCGACCATGCTTGAGTACTTCCCGTATGAAGACATGGACAGCCTGATGGATGATTTCGATTATCTGCGCCGCAAGCGCATTTCGCCGCGCCGCCTGCTCGGTGGTGGCGACGAGACCCATGGCGATCCGACCCGGGCGCCGGAAGGGGCCGGGATCTTCCACTCCATCACCATGGCGCCTTACTGTATCGACGGGAAAACGCCGGAATACTGGGATGAGTACAAGGAAGAATATGCTGCAGAGACCCTGAAGCAATATCAGCCCTTCATCTCCAACCTGACGGAAGACAACATCATTGCAGCGTCCCATTGGTCGCCGCTGGATATGGAGCGCTCGTCGCCAAATTCCTTCGTGCTGGGTGATATGCATGGCTGCGCGCCCTACGTCTATCAGACCATGGGGCACCGCCCGACGCCGGATCTCGGCCAATACACGGTGCCGGGTGTGGACGGGCTGTATCTGGTCGGGCCGTTCATGCACCCGGGCGGCGGGGTTTATGGCGCGGGCCGCGCGACGGCCATCCGCATGTTCGATGATTTGGATATCGATTTTGAGAGCGTGGCAGCCTGATGAAACTTCTCGATTCTACCGGCAAAGAACTGATGACCGTCTCCAAGCTTGCGGCGGATGACCGGAACTTTCTGGTCATCAAGGGCAAGATTTTCGGAGCCATGCCCATGGCGGCAAAGCTCTCGCCTGAAGAGGCGCGGGCCGCGCTGAAGCTTCTGGATGCAAAAACCATCTGGTTTATCCTGACGCTTTTGTTCCGCAAGTCGAAGCCGGCACAAAAGAAAAAGCGCGGCTGAGCCCTCAGCGCCTAACCTGAATGTGGGCGCATAGCAAAAGACAAAGCCGAACCCCGTGGCCCATCAGGGCTTTCGGGGTTGGCACATATTTTAAAAATCTGAAACAGTTAAGAAACCGCGACGTCCCAGGCCCAGGCTGGTACGGACGTCAATCGCCCGCTTTGCGCCCACAAATTGGTCATTCACCAGCGCCCCAACTCGTCCGGAAAGCCGCCGTTCGTCGCACGGGAACCGGGCATTCGCCGCCACGTGAACGAACGTCAGAAATGCGGACAAAGTGAGCTTTCGCTGCGGCCGCGCGAAAGTCGGCTTTTCTCTCGGCTAAGCGTTAATATATGCTAGCACTTGACCCAAAGGGTCTGCAGCCTTGCCGAGTATGGTAGAGGTCCAAGACTCAACCTCACCTCGGACGATGTTCATTTCCCAAACGCAGCCCACAATCTCATCTACGCCGTCCTGAAATACCGTAGGATTGTTCCATTGCGCCTTGATCTGAAATGGCTGCGCCAACACGCTACCCCACTGCCAATAGAATACCGGAGAAACGATAGCAGTTTCCGCGAAGTGAATGATCTGAAAGCCGATTCCGTGGTTCCCTACCTCATTCTCTAATGAACCTGCATCGGGCAGCCGGTTAAGCGCTTCGTCCGTAGCGGCTGCTGCCGCATCTTCATCAAAGGATCTTCCATCTGCGAGGATGGCGTATCTCTTCAAACGCCAGCCTTGATCATTGACCGGGTCCAGACGCACGACGTCTCGTTCTCTAAATGGTTTGAGGTGTTCCAAGGCTAATCTCCACGGCGCTATCTCGGCAATGTTAACCTTTGATGCAAAATTCAAAAGATCAAATTAGAGCGTTTCCCGCTTACTCCGGCTCATATCCTGCGGCAGCGAAGTAGTTTCTTGCCTCTGAGGGCGTGACTGCGTCTATCGCAGACG
>NZ_JBSWYH010000018.1:0-121959 GCF_056161025.1 Roseibium sp. AWQ4_254 | reverse complement strand
CAACGAACTCATGCCTTGGTGTTACGCTGCAAAAGCAGCGTAACAGAGCGCGCCGCCGCCATGAAGACCGGCTTCACCGGACGGACACGAAGAGAAGAAGTGCAATAGGTTCCATTCGTGCGCTCCGGAATGGCAGTTGTTTGCGGTCGAGGTTCTATGGCCAGACGGGTAAGCTAATGTTCTGGTGTCACCTTTACCTGCCATGCAACGAACGGCGTTGTTCAAGATGAGATTATGCGCTGGCAAATGAACCGTTTTCGGCCGCGGCTCGGACAGCCTAAGCTCATACCACCGCAGAGCCGGGGAAGTCACCGTTTCTTATTTGTTGCAGTTTCCCAAAACCTGTCCGAACCCGGAAAGCCCTACTGAACCAAGGAGTTCAGCTCAATCGATTCCGATATGCCCACATTTCAGTTGGGGGCTGGCCGATGAGCCGTTCTTTTCTTTTTCAGAAAACGCCGCCCGCACCCGTGAAGGCGTGCGGCGTGACACGGCCAGGCGGGCCTGAAAAGCCACCGGAGGTCACGACATGAGAGCGTTCCGCCGTGTCGCGCGTCCTGGACGATGCCCCCGCATCACCCCGTGACACGCGCCTTGCTGAACGCTCTCATGGCACAGTCCAACAGGTGCTTGTTTGGTGAGGTTGATATTATAGCGTGTCACGATCAATCGGGTTTGCCTTTCGCTGCCTGAAATCAGAGGTTTCAACGCAAAAGACAAAACGGTTTGAAACCATTTGAACGCGACACGCCCTAGTGGCGGAAGTGGCGCATGCCGGTCAGCACCATGGCAAGGCCCGCCTCATCTGCAGCAGCAATCACCTCGTCATCACGCATGGAGCCGCCCGGCTGGATGACCGCCGTTGCCCCGGCTTCCGCTGCCGACAAGAGCCCATCGGCAAAGGGAAAGAAAGCATCTGACGCGACCACGCAGCCCTTGGTCAAGGGCGTTTCCAGCCCGGCAGCTTCCGTAGCATCCAGAGCCTTGCGGGCCGCAATGCGCGCGGAATCCACCCGGCTCATCTGACCCGCGCCAACGCCGACGGTCGCCCCATCCCTGGCATAGACAATGGCGTTGGATTTCACATGTTTGGCGACGCGGAAAGCGAATTTGAGATCCGCCAGTTCCTCTGCGCGCGGTGCGCGTTTGGTGACGACATTCAGATCCAGATCGTCAACCACTCCGTTGTCCCGGGACTGGACCAGAAGCCCGCCTGCAACGGATTTGACAAACAGGCCCCTGGCGCGGGCATCGGCCAGACCACCGGTCACCAGCAGGCGCAGGTTCTTTTTCGCCGCGATGATCTCACGGGCTGCGTCATCGGCCTCCGGCGCGATGATGACCTCGGTGAAAATCTTGACGATTTCTTCCGCTGCAGCCGCATCCAGCGGCTGGTTCAGGGCGACAATACCACCAAAGGCAGACACCGGGTCACAGCGCAGCGCCTTTTCATACGCTTCCTTCAGGCTGGCCCCTTCGGCCACGCCGCACGGATTGGCGTGTTTGATGATCGCAACAGCGCTGGTGCGCTCCGGGTCGAATTCACTAACCAGCTCGAAAGCGGCATCCGTGTCGTTGATGTTGTTATAGGACAGCGTCTTGCCCTGGAGCTGTTCGGCAGTGGCGACACCCGGCCGCTGTTCGCCGGTCTTGTAAAACCCTGCCGTCTGATGCGGGTTTTCGCCATAGCGCATGACTTCCGCCAGTGCCCCGCCGACCGCCCGGTGCGCAGGCGTGGCCTCGTCCAGCTGGTCCGCCATCCAGTTGGAGACCGCAGCATCATAGGCCGCCGTGCGGGCAAAGGCTTTCAGGGCCAGTCTCTTGCGCAGACCAAGAGGCGACTGGCCGCCATTCGCGTCCAGATCCGCAATCACCGTGTCATAATCTACCGGATCGGTCACAACTGTCACATAGGCATGGTTCTTGGCCGCAGCCCGGGTCATGGCCGGGCCGCCAATATCGATATTCTCAATGCCCGTGGCATAGTCGGCGCCGGACGCAACCACTTCTTCAAACGGATAAAGATTGCCGCAGAAGAGATCGATGCCGGTGATCCCGTGCGCTGCCATCGCCGATTTGTGGTCCGCATCGTCGCGAATGGACAAAAGACCGCCATGAACCATCGGATGGAGCGTCTTGACCCGCCCGTCCATGATTTCCGGAAACCCCGTGACTTCGGAAATGTCCAGAACCGGCAGCCCCGCGTCCTTCAGAGCCTTGTAGGACCCGCCCGTGGACACCAGTTCGACACCGCGCTGCGAAAGCGCCTTGGCAAAGGCAACCAGGCCGGTCTTGTCAAAAACGGACAGGAGCGCGCGCTTGACAGGCACCAGTTCGGGAACGGGAACGGCTTTGGACACAATGGCCATGAATTTGCCTCGCAAATGGGAACGATCAGGGAATTGACGTCGCCCTATCACGTCTCAAGACAAATCGGAAGGTCTGGGGCAGCCCTATTCCTCAAGCGGCAGGCCGGACGGCTCGTCGAAATCACTGGTCCCGCGGCGGCTCAGCCGCGCCGAGGCGGTCTTGCGGAACTGCCAGCCAACGGACGGTGCTTCCTGAAGCGATCCGGACACCACGATCTGCGCGGTCTTGCGATGGCCATAAACATCAGAAAGATAAATACTTTCCTCCAGCATCATCTCACAGCCCGGCGCCTCAAACTCCCAGGCTTCACCATCCCGGCAGACCAGCAGCACCGCCGAGCCGCCCCGGAGCATGGAGGTGCGCAAGGCCGGGTGAAGATGAAAGCGCAAGGCATAACGGTGTTTGGCATTGAGCGGGCCAAGGGCCCGCAACGTGTCAATTCCATCCAGAACCGTGCCATCGCCGGACAGGCGCATATCCCGTTCATGGATAACCTGGAATGCGGCCGCATAGCCGTCATGGGAGGCCGTGATCCGGCTGCCCGCCTGATCATCCTCCCGTTCCAGCGGCACGGAGAGCGGACCCGACAGGACCGGCGCCCCGAGCAGGCGACCGAAGGGCTCATCCGCCAGAAAGCGGCAGGATGAAGTGTCCTCGATTGTCACGGTCGAATGGGCTGCGGTCGACCGGCTGACCTTGCGCCAAAGGGCGTTGGATTTCGGCGACACCCCGCAGTTAACCACAAGACGGTTGGGGCCGGAGGAAAATTCGAAGGACAGACACCCGGCATGGGCATCGCCTGAAACATAAAGGGCCGGAACCGGCCCCGTATCGACAATCACGACGGAATTGCCGCCCACCAGCCGCTGGTACCCCGAATGGGGGGCATTGAGCGGCGGCGCCCCGCGCGCATCATCATAGGCCAGGATCGTCGCCACAAGGTCGTTTGGCGTGGAGCCCATGCCGTTGAAATGGGCCAGCGCTCCGTCCCCATGGCGGAAGAAGCGCAGCAGCGGCATCATCCGGTCCACCGATTGCAACATGGCCGGGGGCATTTCCAGCCCCTGGGCGACAAAGGCCTGACGAATAGGCAAAAGGTCTGCCATAATATCGATAAGCGCGCGGGGACTGCGCGAGATATGCCCGCCATCGGGCAAGATCTGACGGCTCAGCTCATGTTCCAAACGGCGGATGCTCTGGCGGGCAAACCGGCCTTGTCCAGCCATTGAAATACAGGCGGATGCAACGGCCAGCGCTGCCTGCAGCCGGACAACCCCGTCCTCGGTCTCGTTGATGGTCTGGCGCAGATACCGTACCTGATAGGCAAGCGACTTGACGAAGGCCCGGTAGAAATCGTGGTCCCCGTCCTGAAGGAGGAACGGCGAATGGGCCAGCCAGGACAGGATCCGGCGGGTGACAACCGGAGCTTCCCAGCCAATATCATGGCGGCGGCCGCAATGACGGATCCAGTCTGCCACCAGCACGCGGGCATTCTGGCGCGCAATCTGGCTGTCGGAGGCCCTGAGATCCCGCAGCCAGCCAAAACTGTGCAGCGCGCGCAGCCAGTCTTCATGCACGGCGCGCATTTCAAACGGGGAGCGGCCCTGGGTTTCCACCAGGTGGCCCGAGAACAGGAACCGGCCGCCATAAATATCGCCCGCATTGGTTTCGTCGGCGGTGCGCAGGTCCTGAGGAGCAATCAACAGACGTGCGGGCACGGCTGAGAAGGGCTGCAGGCGGAACAACGGTCCGCCATGCAACCATCTCAGTGTCCGGTGCCAGAAATGCAGGACCACAAGACGCCAGATCCGGCCCCTTTCATGCAGGCTTGCAAATTTCACCGGACCATCCCCGACGCTGATGGTCTGCGCGCGACTATAAGGTTTCTCCACCTTGTGGAGCCGATCGGGCACAGGCTCCTGAGCCACATCCGTTTCAAGAGCCTGTGCCCTATTGCTCTTCAACATGACAACTGTTCGTTAAGGTTAGCATTTCGTTGATGAATCATTGCAACCGAACCGTTTATGCACCGTTAAGACAGCTGAAATCTGGCCGCAAAGAATCCATCCATGCCCATATTGCCATTGCCGGAGCTGGCATCGTGACACGGCAGGCAGCGCAGATAGCCCTCCGCCGAAATGCACTGGCTGAGCCCTCCGGTCTCCTCCGGCGTGACAGGCTTCAGCTGCACACGGCCGGCCTGACGCTCAAGAAAGGCCGACGCCTGGGCCTCCCCTTCTGCCGGTTCCAGCGAACAGGTGCAGTAGACAAGCAGACCCCCGGGCTTGATCCAGGACAACACCCGGTCAAGCAGATCTTGCTGAATTTCGGCAAGTTTTTCAATATCATATGGCTTCTTGATCCAGGCCACATCCGGATGGCGGCGGAGCGTGCCCGTCGCGCTGCAGGGCGCATCCAGCAGCACGGCATCAAAGGGGCTTTCGGGCTCAAAGCTGCGCAGGTCCGAAGCAACGGCCGTGACTGCCAGCCCAAGCCGCGCCATGTTCTGGTCCAGACGCTTCAGGCGGCTTGCGGAAATGTCAACCGCGGTCACCTTTGCCCCGGCTGCAGCCAGCTGGGCGGTCTTGCCCCCCGGCGCAGCGCACAGATCGGCAACCCTCAGGCCCTCAATCTCCCCCAGAAGGCGGGCCGGCAAGGCCGCGGCAGCATCCTGCACCCACCAGGCGCCATCGGCGAACCCGTCCAGCGCCTCCACGGCACCCTTCTTCTCCAGCCGGATGCTGCCGGCCCCGACAAGAGTTCCACCGAGCCTTTCTGCCCAGCTTTGCGGGTCAGCCTTGGCGCTCAGATCCAGCGCCGCTTCTGTCTGGTGCGCCCTGGCAATCGCCCGCGCGGTGTCCGGTCCATACGCCTCCTGCCAGCTCTCCCACAGCCAGTCAGGCGTGTTCAAGCACTCCGGATCCAGATCTTCGGTGATATCGTCCCGCTCCCGCCCGAGACGGCGCAGAACTCCGTTGACGAGGCCCTTATAGGGCCAGGCTCTGCGGTCCAGCCCCGCATGATCCACCGCAAGCGAGACCGCAGCCCGGTCCGGAATGTCCAGAAACAGCATCTGCGACACAGCCGTGTGCAGAATATCCAGCACCCTGCCAGTCTTTTCCGGGATCGGCCGGTCCAGCAACCGGTCCAGAACTTCGCCTATTTCGCCGCGGTGGCGCAGGGCCGCTCCGATGATGGCCCGCACAAGCGCCCGGTCGTTGGCCGCCAAAGCCCGGAAGCCGGAATGGCCGGAGACCGTGTCCAACTCTCCGTCCAGTGGCCGTTTCTTATGGACCACATTACCCAGAATATCAGCAGCAACCTTACGGGCAGCAAATCCGGGCTTTTCCGCAGTGTCTGCAGAGCTCCCCCTGGGGGCGCCCGAAGGCTTTTGGAAGGGCGGTTTTTTCGGGCGCGTGGTCAAGTAAACTTCCTGAATGGGCCGGCAGAGCGGCGAAAACCAAGCGCCGCAGACGGGATCTCCGGCTGCGGCGCATGTCCATGATTTTAATCCGATTGGGTCGCGGGGAAAAGCGATTTGTTGCCGCACGCTTTTTAACGCTGGAGGCCTAGAGTATCGTAAGGTGAATTTGAAATTTGCCTCATTCTAGCAGGAACCGCCGGAGTGTCTTTCAATTCGAAAATCGCACTAGAAACATAAATTTGCCAGTAACCTTCTTGAATCTGAAGTTCGTTCTGAGCCTGCCGGGAAATGTGACGCACTTCAGGCTCAGATGACTAACCCCAGGGCCCTTTCGGGCGCCGGGGCTGCGGGGGGGACCGGTCACGGCCTCCGAGCCCCGACCACGGGCCGGATTTCGATCCAGTGTCCGGGCCGGACCGGGCGCCCGGCCGCGCAGTTGCGCCGGACCCGGACCAAGGGCCTTGCTCAGCGGCAGGCTGGGCCCGGGAGAACAGGCCGCTGGAGCGCCCCCCGGTGCCAAGGCCCGCATCGGAGAGTTTGCGCAACTCGTCAATCCGGTTCTGGGTGTTCGGGTGGGTCGAGAACAGATTGTCCATGCGCTCCCCGGACAAGGGGTTCATGATAAACATATGCGCTGTTGCCGGATTGGCCTCAGCGTCCGGATTGTGAATGCGCTCGACACCGCCTGCGATCTTCGCCAGAGCGGAGGCCAGCCACATGGGTTCGCCGCAGATCTGGGCACCCATGCGGTCCGCCGCATATTCACGCGTGCGCGAGATCGCCATCTGCACCACCATTGCCGCCATGGGGGCAACGATCATCATCAACAGAGCACCGACAATACCCAGCGGGTTGTTGCGGTTGCCACCAAAGAAAAAGGCAAAATTGGCAAGCATGGAGATGGCCCCGGCGATGGTCGCCGTGATGGTCATGATCAAGGTGTCATGGTTCTTCACATGGGCCAGTTCATGGGCCATCACACCAGCAGCTTCTTCCGGCGTCAGCATGTTCAACAGTCCGGTGGTGGCAGCGACCGCAGCATTTTCCGGGTTCCGGCCCGTTGCAAAGGCATTGGGCTGCGGATTGTTGATGATATAGACCTTGGGCATCGGCAACCCGGCATTGTGAGCAAGCCGCTGCACCATGCGGTAAAAGTCCGGCATGGACCGCTCATCGACCTCCTGCGCATGATGCATGCGCAGAACCATCTTGTCCGCATTCCAGTAACTGAACAGGTTCATGGCCGCAGCAATGGCCAGGGCAATGATCATGCCCGCCTGTCCGCCGATCATGAAGCCGATGCCCATAAAGAGCGCGGTCATGGCCGCCAACAGCATGGCTGTTCGAAGATAGTTCATTGCCGCGTGTGTCCGTTTCCTGCGTCCAAACAACAGGCGCCGAGGCCCGGCCCCCGTTCAGGACGCCCGCGCTCAGCGCGCTCTTCGCACCGGATCATCATGGCGGGATCCAGCCGCTTCAAATCACCTGTCTAGATGGGTATGGCTGCCATTTTTGGCAAGCTTACCCTATAACCCATGACAGAACCTTTATTCTTCTCAAAGGCAAGCCCGAGCCACACGATCATGACCGACCCGAACAAAGACCCGATCACCGCCTACAGCCAGAGCGACGCGCCGTCTCTCAAAACGGATTTGGAAGAAGCGCCCCGCAAGCGGTTCGAAGACCTGCCCCCGGCCGCCCAGCGCGCTCTTGCCGAAGCCGAAGAGCGGCGCAAGGAGATCGATGCAAAACAGGCCACCCTGCCCGAAGAAGTCAATGGCCGTGGCGGGCTGGAACCCACCCGCTATGACGATTGGGAAATCAAGGGCCTGACGGTGGATTTTTAAGACAGACCAACCCCACTGGCCGCCGCGCATGGGCGGGCCCGGTCCGCCGGAGGCTCACGGCTTAAGCGGACATTTAGGGTTTCTTGGGATGATACGGGCCGATCCGACTTGACGTTCCAGTACCCGGCCGAGAGGCAAATTCCTTGGCATCTTCCCGTAGTCTCCTGCCCTTCTGGCAGTCCCAAGCCGTCCGGATGGGTTTTGGCGGACCCGCCTTTCTGTGGCTCCTGATCATCACGGCGGCAGGAACTCTGGTCACCCTCTGGAACGCCCGCAAGGAAATATTCACTCTGCCGGCGGCCTTGAAGGATACGCGGGTGGAGGATCTGGCCACGTTCTACCGGGCGTCGGAAATGACCAATGCGGGCGCGGCGGCCAGTGTCTACACGCCGGACCTCTTCCGCAGCGGTCTGTCCGAACGGCTTCAGGACCTGATCTTCCTGAACCCGCCCCATGCCCTGGCGCTGTTTCACCCCTTCGCCTGGACGGATTTCGCTACATTCAAGGCCGCCACCATGGCGCTCACCTTGGCTGCGTTGCTGGCCCTGCCCCGGATTACCGGACAGCCCTGGGTGCTCTGCCTTCTGTTTGCCGCTTCCACCGGGGCGGTTCAGATCCTGTTGCGGCTTAACCTGTCCCTTTTTGTGATCACGCTGATGGTCTTTGCCCTTGTGAAGGCGCGCGAGCGGCCGGTTCTGGCCGGGCTCGCCCTGTCGCTGGCGACCATCAAACCGCAATACGGCCTTCTGGTGCCGTTCTTTTTGATGGGCATTGGCGCCTGGCACTGCATCTTGTGGGCGGCAACGGGCACGCTCGCGCTTGGTGCTGCCACCCTTGCCCTGTTCGGGCCACACGTGTTTGAGGCCTATCTGGCCTCCCTGTCCCATCCGCTCTATCAGGCCTATGCCCTTACCGCGCTTGAATGGGACACGTCCTTACGGTCGTTTCTGGGCCGGTTGGGCTTTCCCCCGGGCCTGCGCACCGCAGGCGTCGGCCTGGCACTCGTCCTCGGGGCGGTTTGCGCCTACCGGCTGCCACAGACCTGGCCTTATCCTCTGCGCCTCGGGTTCCTGCTGCTGTTATGCGCGGCATGCGCGCCATCCTTCATGTATTATAGCTGGCCTCTGTTTGCCGCCGGGATCCTGTTCATGACCCGGGATTTGCCGGACTGGCCGATGGGTCTGCAGTTTCTGGCCGGGATCGCCTGGATGCAGCCCCTTCTTTATGTGCTCCTGCTGCCCCTGCCGCACACAGTGATCACGGCCCATGCCATGCTGGTCTTCATCCTGATGATCAGCGTGCCTGTCTGCTTCTTTCAGCTGGCCCGCTCCAGGCTGCCTGGCCCGGGCTAGGGGCAGCCTGTGTTTCGCACAGTTGCAAATCCGGACATCCCTGTCAGGATTGCACCATGCGGAACGAAGTTGAAGCGTGTGTGCGCGGCTGGGATGGCAAAAACCCGAAATGTCTTGCCGCCGCTTGTGAGATCTGGAGCGGCGACCCGGCGTTTTTGTCCTGCCTTGTCGAACTGTGTGAGGCAGACGCCACCCAGACCGGCGCAACCTGGTTGATCAAACGAAACTTTGACAGAAAGGGGCCGCCGCTTTCAGCAGAACTTACGCAAAGGCATCTCAAAGCGCTTCCCAAAATAACCCATTGGGAAGCCCGGCTGCATGTGCTGCAATATCTGGAACATCTTGATCTGCCGGAGGCTTCCGGGCCCGCCCTTTCAGAGTTCGTCCGCGCAGCCAGGTCCTCAGACAACAAATTTGTCCGGGCCTGGGGCTTTTACGCCCTTGCGGTGCTTGCAGAGCGCTTTCCCGGTTTTCACTCCAAAGCGCAAGAGCAGCTGCTGGCCGCGCAAGCGTCAGAAACTGCGGGCTCGGTCAAAGTCCGCATCCGCAAAGCCCTGGAGAGGCTGAAGAAGAACCGGGCGGCACTCGGCTAGAGCGTCTTTCAAATTCGGAAACCACACTAGAAACATGACCTTGCTAGTCACCTTCTTGACTCTGAAGGTCGTTCGGAGCGGGCCGGTAAATGTGACGAACTTCCAACTCAGGTGACGAGAATGCAAATCGCGTTAGATCGATTTTGCCTTCCACAGCCTGACATCAGAGATTTCAGGGCAAAAGACAAAGCGGTTTGAATCCGGATGAGAACCCGGCACACCCTAAACCAGCTTGCGCACTTGCCCGGCCACGGCCCGGGCAAGGTCCGCTTGCGGGGCCGCGTCGAAATGGACCGCGTCAACCGGGCTGGAGGAGATCACCGTGCCCGTATCGAAAAAAGCCGTGCCATAGATTTTTGCAAGTTCGGCATAGACGCCCGCCAAGAGCCGGGACTGAACGCCACCATGGGCGTTTGAATACACCCCCTCAAATTCCAGCCCGGTGAAATCCCCCAGCGGCGGCGGCGACATCAACAGCACTTTGGGTGCCCGCCCTTCCACATCATCGCTTGCGCGGGTCGCGGCAAAGAGCACCCGGCTCATGGCCCGGCCGATGGCCTTGGCGCTCAGGTTGAACCGGTCCTGCAGATCATTGGAGCCGAGCATGATGATCAGGACATCGATCGGCATATGAGTGGTGCGGATGGTGGCAAGATGGGCGAGCCCGTTCTTGTCACCCCGGACCGGATCATCATACACGGTCGTGCGCCCGTTGACGCCCTCCTCGATCACGTAGAAATCCGGGCCGAGTTCGGCCTGCAGCCGCCGGGTCCAGCGTACATCATGGCCGTATCTCGATTTGTCCACAGGGTTGAACCCCCAGGTGAGGGAGTCGCCAAAACAGACTACGGAAACGGGGTCCTTTTTCCCGGTCATGGATTTCCTTTCACAATCAAGGTGTGAACCGTTTTCAGACCTTAGAAAAGTTCGATTCATCAGGCAATCGGGACCCCGAAAACGCTTGGCCCCGCGCTTGGTTAATAAGAGATTTACCAAGGAGACGATAGGGTCGGGTCACCGTAATGCGTAATGACAGCCGGATGTTGAATGACTGCCAGCTCCAAAGCCTATAAGCGCGGCGCCGTCCTGCCGGGCTCCAATCCTTTTCAGCGCCTTGCCGAGCTTCTTGACGGCGAGACCCCGGGGCGTGACCCGATTATGATGACCATCGGAGAGCCCCAGCACGCGATCCCGGATTTTACGGCCAGTGTCCTTGCCGACAATATGGCCGATTTCCGCCGCTATCCGCCCATTGCCGGAACACCGGAGTTCCGCAAGGCCGTCGCCAGCTGGCTGGACAAGCGTTACAATCTTGATGGAATGGTCGATCCCGAACATGGGGTGCTGCCGCTCAACGGGTCCCGCGAGGGTCTGTCCTTCGGCGCCATTGCCGCCCGCGACCAGCTGGACAAGGGACTGGACCATCCGGTGGTGATCCTGCCCAATCCATTCTACCAGACTTATGCCGCCGCCGCCCATATTGCCGATGCCGAGGCCGTTCTGCTGGACGCCGTGCCGGGCCATAATTTCCTGCCGGACCTGGACAATCTCGACCCTGAGCTTCTGGACAGGACGGTTGCCTTCTACGTGGCCTCACCGACCAACCCGGAAGGCTACCCTGCCGGGATGGCCTTCTGGCAGCGCCTGATTGGACTGGCGCGTGCCCACCGCTTCTATATTTTTGCCGATGAATGTTATTCGGAAATCTACCGCAGCACGCCGCCGGCCGGTATTCTGGAAGCTGCCAAGGCGATGGGCACGGATTTTTCCAACATCATCGTTCTGAATTCCCTGTCGAAACGCTCGAACCTGGCCGGTCTGCGCTGCGGATTTGCCGCAGGTGACCCTGACTTCTTGAGAAAATGGGCCCGGTTCCGGGGCCTGGCGGCGCCGCAGGTGCCCCTGCCCAATCAGGCCGTGGCGGTCAGAGCCTATCAGGACGAAGACCATGTCATTGAAAACCGCAGGCTCTATAATGAAAAATTCGAGACCGCCGAACGCCTGCTCGGCCCGATTCTGGGGCCGGTGACCACAGAAGGCGGGTTTTTCCTGTGGCTTGATGTCGGCACCTGGGGCGACGGCGTCACCGTGACCCGGCGCCTGTGGCAGGACATCGGCGTAAAAGTACTGCCGGGCAGCTATCTCGCCTCGGACCAGAAGGATGGCAGCAATCCGGGCCGCGATTTCATCCGGGTCGGGCTGGTCGCGCCGCTGGAGACAACACGGACTGCGCTTGAGCGCATGGCAACCTGGTTTGGAGACAAAGCATGAGACGGGCCAGCGCAGTGCGCGGCAACGGCCGCCGATCTTCTGTTGACCTTCTGGATACGGAAAGCCCGTTCAAACGGTTTTTGCGGCGCAATCTGGTGGGTGCCTGTGGGCTGGCGGTCATTGCCTTCGCCGCAATGCTGGCCGCCTCGCTCGCAACCTGGTCGGTCAACGACCCCAGTCTCAACCACGCCACCAGCGCGCCGGTGCGCAATGCCCTTGGCGCGCCCGGCGCCGTCCTGGCTGATATCCTGATGCAGACCATTGGCCTGGCCACAGCCGTGTTCCTGATCCCGCTGGTGCTGTGGGGTTGGCGGCTGCTGGCCGGACATGCGCTTGGAATCGGCCGCAGGAAACTGTTTTACTGGGCCGCCGGGTCCAGTCTTGCCGCAGGTGCGCTTGCTGCCCTGCCCGTTCCCGACAGCTGGCCGCTGCCGACCGGACTGGGTGGATTTTATGGTGATATGGTGCACCGGATTCCAGCCCTGATCACCTCCAACATGACCAGCGGGGCGGCCACCATTGTCGGCAGCCTGGGCCTTGGTGTTCCGGCCATCTTCCTGCTTCTTTCCGCCGCCGGCTGGCTGGGCGCCCGCAGCAGCGCCGAGGCGGCCGCACCGGAGAAGACGGCCAAGAGCAAACGCTCCACCAAGACCCCCAAGGGCCATGGCCGTTCACTGGAAGAAGAGCTTGGCCTGGAGGATGAGGAAGATGGCGAATCCCGCCTCTCCGCCGCTTTCGGCGCCATGGTGGGCCAAATGGAGCATTGGCGGCTGCTGGGGCTGTCCAGGTTCCGCCGTGCCACCGGCCAGACCCAGGGTCATGACGCCCATGACGAAGAAGAATGGGACGAAGACGGCTTTGGCCCCGATGACGGCGGAGATGACGGTGAGGACGGCAGCGATCGCCGCAAAGGCCGCTTCAGCGCCCTGAAAAGAGCTTTGACCGGCCGTTTGATGCCCGAAGAGGATGACGGTCTGGACGCCTTTTACGAGCGCGGCCAGCAGGCGCATGACGACGACTATGATGATCCCTACGCCCCGTCCGCCTATGACGAAGAGGGGGAAGGTTTTGAGCCGGAGGAGCTGATGATCGACAAGGGGCCCGTTTCCGGTGTGCGGCCGGACCCGGCCCCGGTGCCTGTACCTGTGCCCGTCGGCATTGCATCGCCGCCCTCCGCGGCTCCGGCACCCGACGCTGCTGCCCAGGCACCCCAGGCGGGCCGGGTCATTCCACCTGCGCCCCGCCCGAAACAGAGCAAACGCGCCATTGACGAGGCCCAGCCTTCGTTCCTCGGTGCTCCGGAAGACTATGAGCTGCCGCCCTTGCGCCTGCTGGCCGAACCCCAGGCCGGCGGCAAGGTGCCGGGTCTGTCCGCTGACGCGCTGGAACAGAATGCCCGCATCCTGGAAGGAGTTCTGGAGGATTTCGGCGTTCGCGGGGAAATCATCGAAGTTCGCCCCGGTCCGGTCGTGACCCTTTACGAGCTGGAACCGGCCCCGGGCATCAAGTCTTCCCGCGTGATCGGCCTGGCCGACGACATTGCCAGATCCATGAGCGCGATCTCCGCCCGTGTTGCCGTCATTCCGGGCAAGAACGCCATCGGCATCGAGTTGCCGAATGCGCGCCGGGAAACCGTTTATCTGCGCGAATTGCTGGCCGCCCAGGACTTTGAAAAGAACAAGGCCAAGCTGGCGCTCGCGCTCGGCAAGACCATCAATGGCGAGAGCGTTGTGGCCGACCTGGCCCGCATGCCCCACCTGCTGGTGGCCGGGACCACCGGCTCGGGCAAGTCCGTCTCCATCAATACCATGATCCTGTCCCTGCTCTACCGGCTGACCCCGGACCAGTGCAAACTGATCATGATCGATCCGAAAATGCTGGAATTGTCCATCTATGACGGCATTCCGCACCTGCTGACCCCGGTTGTGACCGATCCGAAAAAAGCCGTTGTTGCCCTGAAATGGACGGTCCGGGAGATGGAGGAGCGCTACAAGAAAATGTCCAAGATGGGTGTCCGCAACATTGACGGATACAACACAAGGATCAAGCAGGCCCTCGAAAAAGGCGAGAATTTCACCCGGACCGTGCAGACCGGCTTTGACCGGGACACCGGCCAGCCGATCTACGAAGAAGAGGAACTGCCGCTGGAGGCGATGCCGTATATCGTTGTCATCGTCGACGAGATGGCCGACCTGATGATGGTGGCCGGCAAAGACATTGAAGGCGCGATCCAGCGCCTTGCACAGATGGCCCGTGCCGCCGGCATACACCTGATCATGGCCACCCAGCGCCCGTCGGTGGATGTGATCACTGGTACGATCAAGGCCAATTTCCCGACCCGGATTTCCTTCCAGGTGACCTCCAAGATCGACAGCCGCACCATTTTGGGCGAAATGGGCGCCGAGCAGCTGCTGGGCATGGGCGACATGCTGTTCATGGCTGGGGGCGGCCGCATCCAGCGTGTTCACGGCCCGTTTGTGTCCGATGACGAGGTCGAGGACATCGTCAAGCATCTGAAGGTCCAGGGTACACCGCAATATCTGGAAGCGGTGACTGAGGAAGAAGACGAAAGCGACAGCCCCTATGATGGCGGCGGCGGTCTGGCCGGGGGCGGTGAAGGCAACGAGCTCTACGACAAGGCGGTTGCCATCGTGCTGAAGGACAAGAAGGCCTCCACCTCCTACGTGCAGCGGCGTCTGTCGATCGGCTATAACCGGGCGGCTTCCCTGATTGAGCGCATGGAGCAGGAAGGCCTGATCAGCCCGGCAAACCATGCCGGAAAACGGGAGATTCTGGTGCAAAACGGCGTTGAAGACGAGTTTTAACTCCCAAATGCCAAAGCTTTGCCACACAGTCTTTATAGCCAAAAGCTCAAACTGTTCGGCTTAACGAATTAGGACACTGCATCATGCTGAAACGCTTTGCTCTCCGCCTCGTCCGGTCCTTGAGCCGCCCGGCGCTCGCGGCCGCCTTGGTTCTGTCGCTGCTGGTTCCGGCCCATGCGCTGACCCCTGACGAGCAAAAGACACTGAAAGAGCTGAGCACCTATTTCAACTCCGTGAAGACCATGCACGGGGACTTCATCCAGTTCGGCCCGGATGGCAGCCAGTCCGACGGCAAGTTCTATATGGCCCGCCCCGGCAAGGTGCGGTTCTACTACAACAAACCCTCGGTGCTGGACATTGTGGCCGACGGCAAGTCGGTCTCCGTGCGCGACCGCAAGCTGAACACCCAGGACATATGGCCCCTTGGCCAGACACCGCTGCGCTTTCTCCTGTCCGACAATATCGACCTGGAAAAGGACACCAATGTCACCAATGTTCTGGTGGAGAAGGACCTGATCACCGTCACAATCTTCGACAAGACGAAGTTCAATTCGGGCACGCTGACCCTCATTTTCGACAGTGAGGATTTCGCGCTCAAGCAATGGACCGTGACCGACCAGCAGGGCTATGACACCTCTGTTGCGGTCTATAATGTGGTGTCCAACGCGCCGACCAATCCGGACCTGTTCAAGATCGACTATCTGGCCAATGCCAATCAGCGCAAGGGCCGCAATTGACATCCGGCAAGGACCCGGAACGCCGATCTCTCGTCTTTGACCTTCTAGACACTTACTGCGCCCGCCACGGCTTGCGGCTGACGGCTGCAGATCCTTACGGCCATGCGGGACTGGTGGAAGCCCCCGATGGCAAGCGCTGGTTCTTCAAGGGCACCCGGTTTGATCTCAACCGGTTCGGCAGCGCCGAAATTGCTGCCGACAAAGCCTATACGGCCACGTTTCTGAAACAGGCCGGCGTGCCTGTTCCAGCGCATCATCTGGTCCGCGCCGGGGATCTGGCCTGCGACACCCCTGCAAGGGCCATCCGCAGCTTTGCCGCCGAAGCGGGCTTTCCCCTCTATGTCAAACCCAATTCAGGCCGGGAAGGCCGCGATGTGATCCGGGTGGACGGCTGGAATGCCCTTTGGGACGCGCTGGAGGATTTGTGCCAGCGCCGTGACCTTCTTCTGGTCCAAAAAGCGGTCACCGGCCGGGATCTACGGGTCCTTGTTCTGGAAGGGGAAATACTGTGTGCCATTGAACGGCAGAGCCCAAGCGTGATCGGCGACGGCATCCAGACCCTCTCGGAGCTGATTGCCGGACGGGAAACCCTTGAGCCTGCCGACAGCCGGATCGACAATGAACTCCATCGCCAGGGCGTCACCCGCAAGACCATTCCGGCCAAAGGCCAGAGGCTGCAGCTCCTGCCCGTCGCCAACCTGTCCGCCGGTGGCACGGCGCAATTTGTGACCGGTAAGGTGCCTCAAGGTGTTCTGGATCTTGCTCGTCTTGCCACAAGCACACTGGGCCTGACTTATGCCGGAATCGATCTGATCCTGCCCGCGTCCGGCGGACCCGGCACAGGACCGGTTGTCCTGGAAGTCAATGCGGCCCCTGGGCTTTCGACCCTTGCCCGCCAGGGTCCAGAGGCATCGCACCAGGTGGAAGCCCTGTATCAAAAACTCTTCGCCGTGGCTTTTCGCTGAAAGTGAAGCCTCGGCGCGGACAGGACAGGCTTCCTTTTCCCCGCTCACGCAATCGAGGTTTCACGGGCCTGTTTGAGCTTGGCGACAGGTGGATTGCTGGTCCTTGCCTTCAGCCAGGCAAACAGCTCCGCCACCCGCATGGGCTTTGCGAAGTAGAACCCTTGCGCAATCACATAACCCAGCGCTTCCAGCGCTCGGGCTGAGTCCTCATCTTCCACACCTTCGGCCACGGGCAGCATGTTGGTCTTGCGCCCCAGCAGGCAGGAGATCTCGCAGATCGCCTGACATTTGGAGCTCGTGAGCATGTCTTTTACAAAGCGCTTGTCCACCTTAAGCTCTGTGAAAGGCACCTGAACGATCTGCTCCAGCGACGAATATCCCGTGCCGAAATCATCAATCGACACACCAAACCCGGCCATCCTAAGGCGTGTCAAAGTGTCTATAGCACGCCCGACGCTGGACGAGGCGGCCGTTTCCGTCACCTCCAGCACCAACCGGTTGGTCTCCAGCCCGGCGCTGCGGACAATCTGCAAGAGCTTTTCTGCAAAACCAATGTCGTCGAAGGTCACGGCGGAGAGGTTGACGGACACGGTCAGGCCCGGGCTGATCGCGGTCAACGGCCCCAAATCATGGCAGACCGTTTCCATCACGAACCGGGTCAACTGGTTCAGCGTGTCGGGGAAATGCTCTGCCATTTCGATGAAGTCATTGGGCATGATGAGCCCATGGTCGGGATGGTGCCATCTGATCAGCGCCTCGACCCCCACCGGTTCCCGGTCCTTGAGCCGCAGCTGAGGTTGATAGACAACAAAGAACTGATCCGCCGACAAACCGGCCAGAATGTCGCTCTGGCCGAATTCCCAGCCTTCACTTGTGGTGGCCACGTTCTTGCAATTCGAGTCGCGGAAATGCTCATCGGCCGTCTCCAGCGCCGCGTCGACCGCACTGAGAGAAATCGGTTTGGTCAGGACTTCCAGAACGGTCAGATTGCTGGCTCTGGCGCCCTCCCGGGCAGAGTTCAGGATAGCCGGATCCTGACCGCTCATCAGGATCAAAGAGGCCTTGGTGCCGGTGCTCGACAGAAAGCGGATGCATTCGATCCCGTCCACTTCCGGCATGAACAGATCCAGAAAGATCAGGTCGGTTTCAACTGAAAAATTCTCCGCAAACTCGCTGGCATTGGTTGCGATGGCAACGGTATGGCCAAGATCCTCCACCGCCTCCTTGAGGAACATGGCGAATTCGGTCTCATCGTCATAGACCAGAACCTTCATGGCGTCTTACCTTCGTCAAGACATCTGCGCACAGCCCGGGCCAGCCCCGCGCGGTTGTAGGGCTTTGCCAGAAAATCCGTGGCTTTGAGATTCGCTTTTTCCAGAACTTCTCCGGGAAAACCTGAAGTATAGAGGCATTTCAGGCCCGGTCTCATATCCCGTGCCTGATCCACCAGCTCAACCCCATTGAGCGGCCCCGGCATGACGATGTCGGTAAAGAGCAGGGATATGCCTCTGTCGACCATCAACACTTGCAGCGCTTCAGCTGGCGAGGTGCAAGTGCGGACTTCATAGCCAAGCTCCTCAAGGGAGGTCTTGGCGTAGTCCGCCAGCTCCGGCTCATCATCGACCACGAGCACCTGCTCCTGGCCTCTTGGAATGCCCGCAGACAACTTTTCAGCAGCAGGCGCAACCTCCGGCATATCCTCCAGAAGCGGGATATAGAGGCGGAAACAGGTGCCGACGCCCGTTTCGGAATAGACATTGATATCGCCGCGTGAGCGCTTGACAAAGCCATATACCATCGCGAGGCCGAGCCCGGTGCCCTGCCCCTTCGGCTTTGTGGTGAAGAACGGCTCGAAAATCCGGCTCTTGACCTCTTCGGGAATGCCAGGGCCGCTGTCGGCCACCGAAATCACCCCGTAGCGGCCGCAAGGCAGATCCGCAAGGCCGGGGGCATAGCTGTTTTTTTGAAGATGAATCTCATCCAGGGAAATGGTCAGCGTGCCGCGATTATTCATTGCATCGCGCGCATTGACTGCAAGATTGATCAGGGCATCCTGAAGATCACCCACATCCACATGGGCCTTCAGTGGACTGGGCAGAGGCCGGATCGTCAGCTCGACACCCTTGGTCATCGAGCCCTGGAGCAGAGCCTCCACATCCTTGACTGCAGTGTTCAGTTCACAGGTCAGGCTTTCCGAATAATAATCCTTCTGCCGGGAAAACGAGAGCAGCTGCTGGGTCGTGCGGGTGGCACGCGCCGCCGCCGAATGGGCCTTTTCAAAATAGCCGGCCAGTTTCGATCCGGGCTCGGCCCGGCGCAGGCCAAGCTCCAGATTCCCGACAATAATGCCCAGGATATTGTTGAAGTCATGGGCGATCCCGCCGGTCAGTTGTCCGATCGCTTCCAGCTTCTGAGCCCGCTGCAGCTGGTTTTCCAGCTTTTCCTGCTCACTCAGATCCGTCAGTGATCCGATGAACTGGATACCGTCCGGCAAATCCACCTCTCCCAAACCAAGCGTCAGTGGAAAATGCGTACCATCCTTGCGCCGCCCCAAGACCCGGCGGGCCTGACCCAGAAAGCGTTTTTCCCCGGTTTCCCAATAACGGGCCAGGAAGGCATCATGCCGAATCGCGTGGTCTTCGGGCATAAGCATCGCCGCATTCCGGCCAATCACATCCGAGCTGTCATACTGGAACATGCGCTCGGCTTCCCGGTTGAATTCAAGAACAGTGCCTTTCGCATCAATCAGGATAATCCCAACAAGCGTGTTGTTGAGCGCCGCCCGAATGCGCGCCTCGGCAGCCTGCAGACGTTCGGTTGTGCGCACCTGAGCGGTGATATTGCGCCCCGTACCCCGATATCCCCTGAACTCCCCAGTCTCGTCATAGGCGGGCACTCCCGAGACGCAGATGACCTGTTCCGTACCGTCGGTTCCCATCATCCGGTAGGTGAACTCGCTGAAGGGTTCGCGGTTCGCAATCGTGGCGTCGAGCCAGCTCCATTTTTCCTCTTGCCGGTTTTCAGAGGTGACTTCATGCCGGCTTTTGCCAAGGATCTTGTCCGAATCCAGACCCTTCATGCCCAGCTGATTGCCGGACAGATGAGTTACCTTGCCATCAATGCCAGTCTCCCAGATCCAGTCCGAGGCGGTCGCTGTATAGTCCTTGAACTTCTGCTCGCTCTCGCGAATGCTGCGCTCGTTTTCCTTCAACCGGGTGATGTCCGTACGCACCCCGACAATGCCCCCTCCGGGCAGTCTCCGTTCGGAAATCAGCAGCCATTGGCCGTTGATATGCCGTTGCTCTAACGGTTCGTCCGGCGGATTTGCATGATGGGCTAGGCGTTGGCGCAGCCAATCCTCTTCCCGGCCAATGGCATCGGCGAAGTAACCCGCATTGACACCGTCTTTCAAAATCTCTTCAAAGGTCCGTTTGAGCCGCACATAACCTGCGCCCTTGCCGTAATATTCCCGGTATTTCCGGTTGCAATAGACCAGCCTGTCATCCTGATCAAAAACCGCAAGACCTTCCGAAATCACATTGGCAACATCGTCCAGAAGGGTTTGCAGTCTGGCCGTCTCATGGTCCTTTTCGTATCTCGCCTTCTGGCCTTCCAGCTGGTGGACCACAAGCCGCGCCATGGCCGCCAGCGTGCCACGTTCATCAGCTGTGAGCTCCCGGGGTGCCCTGTCGGCTATGGAGAGTGTACCAATCTTGAAGCCGTTGCTGGTGATCAGTGGGGCGCCCGCATAAAAGCGCAGCTTCGGCCCGCCCGTCACCGCCGGATTGCTGCTAAATCTTTCGTCCACCGCCGCGTTGGAAATGCAGAAGGGCTGATCCTGCGAAATGGCATGGGAGCAAAAGGAATCGCCGCGCGGCGCCGCATTCACGCCAAGGCCGATCTGGGACAGAAATTTCTGCTGGTCCCGGCCGACAAAGCACACGAAGGCGATGTCTGTCTTGAAGATGGCCACAAGGGTTTGCGTCACATCGTCAAACAGGGAATTGGCCTCATGCTCCAGAAACTCAAAGCTCTTGAGTTCCGCAAGTCTGGCCGCTTCGTTCAAGTCACCCCGTAAATTTACCACTGTCATTTACTTGCTTATTTAAATCAAGATCAATAAACCAGGATCAAATCCAGCCACATGATCGCTTGTATTCGCGATCATTATATCGAATTTATAATATAAGTCGTTAAATCACTTACGACGCCTACAAAAACAACTCTCATTAAAATACTAAAATCTATTTTATTCGGTCCATTATAAAAAGTAACGTCTTTTCTGAGCAAACCAAAGCCAATACCTTAGGTAAAAGTTGCATATCAAAGTTATTTCTTATTTTGATTGCGCTTTTGAAACAGGAAAGAAACAAGGCCAGCTCAGGGGCTGGCCTGTTCTGCGACCGGCTTTCGAACGACCGCGTCTGGTCTCTGGTCCCTACGGCCGCATAATGCAGTGCCGCTGCGCCCCTTCACCGTTTCAATAGTCACCCAGCTTGGTGTCCCGGGAATAGTCCCCGCCCACCTCTTTGGTCACCGCCTGACCGCAAATGGTTGCGCCGCGGGCCGCGTCATAGGTGAGGGAGGGCGACCCGGACAGGCTCCAACCCTTGTTGAGTGCTTCGGTGACCCGGTGGCAGAATTCGCTGTCATCCACGCCAGTGATAAATCGGTATAGCTTCATGAAGATCTCTCGTTGTCATTGGCCGTACGTGCCTCAATGGCATCGGCAATTGCAAGCACCCGCTTGCCCATTTCCGCATGTAGCCGTTCCACCATCTTGCCGTCCACCTGGATTGCCCCCTTGCCCGCATTTTCGGAACGGCCGAAGGCATCATTGATTCGCCGGGCCCAGGCCACTTCCTCGTCCGAAGGGCTGAAGGCCGCATGGCAGGCGGCAATCTGCTTGGGGTGGATCAGCGTTTTGCCGTCCATTCCCATATCCACCCCTTGCGCGCATTCGGCGGCAAAGCCTTCCGCATCCTGAAAGGCGTTGAACACCCCGTCCAGAATGTCGACCCCTCCGGCTCGGGCCGCCGCCACGCAGGTCATCAGCCAGGGCATCATGGCTGCCCGCCCCGGGGCCAGACGCGCCCGGGTCTCCTTGGCCAGATCATTCGTACCCATGACCAGGCAGGACAGGCGCACCTGCGGATCCTGGCCGCAAGCCCCGATGGCTGCTGCGTTCAGCATGGCTTCCGGTGTTTCCATCATCGCCCACAGCTTGACGGATGCCGGCGCATTGTGGCGGGCCAGCATGTGGGCCACACGTTGCAGGTCGGCAGGGGAATTGACTTTGGGCACCAAAATCCCGTCCGGCCCCGCCTTGACGGCGGCCTCCAGATCCGCCTCGCCCCAGGGCGTGTCCAGCCCGTTGATGCGGATCACCACTTCCCGCCCCTCATAGCCGCCAGACCCAACCGCCTCGGCAATCTGGGTCCGGGCCAGATCCTTGACATCAGGGGCTACCGCATCTTCCAGATCCAGCAAAAGGCAGTCGACATCAAGCGTCTTGGCTTTTTCAAGCGCGCGGGCATTGGAGCCCGGCATATAGAGCGCGGAGCGGCGAGGTCTGATCGGTGAGGTCATCGCAAAGTCCCAAGGCTGTCAGCAGTCGTTGCGCCGCAGCATAAGAGATTGCGCGGCGGAACGAAATCCACCGAAGGGGGAAGACCCGCGCCTTCCATTAGAGCACGATGCTCTAGGCAGCCGCCTTGTCTTGCCCTTTGAAAATCATGTCTTTGGCCGCTATCACCGCCCCAAAGGTGATGGCCAGGCAAGCCAGGCCGACGGAGACAGTCAAAGCCCCGAAGCCGAAGGCAATCAGAAGCAGGGTGGATAAAAGAGGTGCGGAATAGGCTGCCGCCCCCAGAACCTGAATGTCGCCGCGCTTGACCCCGATGTCCCAGGTAAAAAAAGCCAGCCCGACCGGGAACAGGGCCAGGGCTAACACCGATCCCCATTCCAGCGCTGACGCGGGCCAGACCGTGTCTTCCCAGATCAGATGGCACAGAACCGATAACAGCGCCGTGGTCAGGCAAAATCCGGCCACCGCTTCTGTCGGGACCGTTCCAAGCCGCCGGGACAGCACCGAATAGCTCGACCAGAACAGCGAAGACACCACTGCTGCCCCATACCCAAGTGCAAACTGGCCGGAAAACTGCACCCCTTCACCACCGGTGATCAGCAGAGCGGCACCGGCAAGGCCCAGCACCGTGCCGGCAATGTGATGCAGCCGCAGCTGTTCGCCGGGCAGAAGGGCGGAAAACAGCACGATCAGCAACGGCCAGGTGTAGTTGATCAGATTGGCTTCCACCGGCGGCGCATTGCGGATGGCCGTAAAATAAAAGAAGTGAAAGCCGAACAGGCCAACGGTGCCGAACACCCAAACCTTGAGCGGCTGGCGCAGCAGGGAGAGTTTCCCCCTGGCAGCCACCCAGACCAGTGCCAGAAGACCCGAGGTGCCGAAACACAGGGCATTCAGCAAAAAGGGCGGCACACCGCCGGATCCGGCCCCAAACAGGCCGAGCGTTGCCCACATGAGAACCGCGCTCAAACCGATCACCGTTGCTTTCATCCGCGCGGCCCGTTCCATCATTCCATCCCGTTTCCGTGTCCTTACCGCTCTTGGCACGAAAAGCTGCACAGCAAAAGCAGGAAACGGCGAGAAGTGGAATTTGATTCAGGTCCTTGATCCCGGTTGCCGTTTCGGGACATGTTGGGCCACCACGACCATTGACTTGTCATTCCCGGGGAATACATGACCAAAGCGGAGATCAGAGCCCTTGGGCCGGAAGAGGCCCATCAGCTCGCGCCACTTATTGCTGAAAACGCCCAGGCCCTCAAACGCGGCGCCCCGCGCCGGCCGGACGAATATTACGCCGAACGCATTCTGGGCGACAAAACGGCGGAGGTTCTTGGTGCCTTTGTTGACGCGGAGCTGATCGGCTTCGGCGTCTATTTTGACCTTCCGGAACTGATCACCGGACTGAGGATCGGCCAGCTGGATGATATTTATGTGCATCCCGACCACCGCAATCAGGGTGTCGGGCGGAAGCTGATCGACACATTGGTCAGCGAAGGCCAGAAACGCGGCTGGCTGCACCTGCGCTGGATTGTTCCGGGCAAGAACGCACCTGCAGTTGCCCTTTATGAAAAGATCGCCGAGCCGGATCACCGCAAGAGCTACCTGATCCCGATCGACCGGGTTGCCGGCGACTGATCCTTTCAGGACACCAGGCTCCCGGTCTTGGCCGCCTGGCCGGACGGGAGCCTGCACATCACCAAATATTCAGGTGAAGGCAAAGCACATTGCATCCGCTTTGCCTTTTGCGGCATGCACCAGAGTTCACCTCCCTAACTTCCTGCAGAAAACAGCGGTGGGATCCGGGTCAACGGCATGAGCCCGGCCCTGACCAGTCCCCGCTCAAGGGAAAATGGCAGCACAATGGATGGCTCCCCGTCCAGCTCCTTGGTCAGGGGCGCCATGTTCTGGACGACCGTGCGCACCAATTCATAGTTCTTGTCTCCGCTCGGGAACAGCGGCTTGAGAGCCGCCATAAACGCCTCCGGATGACCAATGGTCAGGCTCATCTGCCCTGACAGCGTGCCGTCGCCATTGATCACAAGTTCTCCATGCGCTGCCACACGGCTCGGCCCGATCACCGTCTCCAGAAGCACCAGCTTGACCGGCAGCCGGCCATTGCCGATCTGCACCAGGGCGGGCAGCTTCAGCCCATCCAGAAGCAGCGCCCCACCGGTTACCTGAATATGGGCGCGCAGGTCGATGGGTTTGCCGAATTCCGGTACTGACTTCAGCCTCAAGGCATTTACGGACAAAAAGCCTTCAGCATCATCCTTGCTATCCGGCATGTGCCGGATGTGAAGCTCCGCCTTGTCGGCTCCAAAAAGCCCAGAGGAGAGCGTGTTCTCCACCGCCGCTTCGGGCTGTTGCACAACCGCGTCCAGCGCCCCGAGACCACCATCGGCCAGTTTGATACTGGCCCGGGCGGTTTCCCAATGCATCTCGCCCAAAAGACCGCTCAGGGGCTCCGAAACAGACGCCGGCGGCTTCGCCTCGAAAATCAGATGCCAGGGATTGTAGATCAGCGCAACCGCGTTCAGCGCGCCGACGGCGCCTTCCGCCCCCGCCCGGTCGCGGGAGGCAAGGTCCCGGCAGGAGACTTCGTAGCGGAACGGAAACCCGCCAATGGACAGGTCCGAGCAAGACAGATCCAGTCCCTGGCGCCCCAGGGACGCCATTTGCTGATCCAGCTGGCCGGCCAGAACGGACCGGCCGAAAACCCAGGCGCCGGACCAGCCTGCGATCACCAGACCGATTGCAACCAGCAGCAGAATATAGCGGCGCCTTGATGATCCGGCAGATTTGGATGTTCCCTCTGACACTCTTTTGCTCACCCTATTTGCGGCTCCAGCTCCAGCCAATAACAGCTGGCAGAGGAAATCCTTTTTGCCAATTCAAGTGATGGCGCAAAACTGTGGGATCAGCAAGGCATGGCGCCGCGCCTGTTGACGTTTCGGCCAAGGAGCGCGAAACACGGGTCTCGTGGGGGGCAGACAGCAGGACCGGAAAGGCTGATTGGACGAGATGAACGACTATTGGGTGTTTGGCTACGGCTCCTTGATGTGGAATCCCGGATTTGACCATTTGCGCTGCGAACCGGCCCTGTTGCGCGGTGCCCACCGGGCGCTTTGTGTCTATTCCTGGGTTCACCGGGGCACCCAGGAGCGGCCCGGCCTTGTCTTTGGTCTCGACAATGGCGGCGCTTGCCGGGGCATGGTCTATCAGGTTTCTGAAGCGGTCTGGCCGCAAACACTCGACTATCTGCGCGCCCGCGAACAGACCACCATGGTCTACAAAGAACACTGGCACGGCGTTGAACTGGACACGGGCGAGACCGTCAAGGCGCTGGTCTATATGGTCGACCATGACCATGCGCAATATGCAGGTGCCTTGCCCAGGGAAACGCAGCTTGAGATTGTTAAGGGAGCGGCCGGAAAATCCGGTGAAAACCCTGAATATGTCATCAACACAGCCGCCCATCTGGAAGAGATGGGCATTGCCGACACCCACCTTGCCTGGCTGGCGGCACAGCTGAAGGCTCTTTGACAAACACCAGAGCCAGGGAGCTGGCCCCAGCCCTGCCCGCTGGCGCTTCAAGCCGCTGGAGCATCGGGTGAGCAGACTGCAGCATTTGATGCCCGCAAGCAGCTCATTCGGCAAGGCAAGGCACGTCTCGCGGCGCGACGCGGAGGACCAGGCAAGCGGCGCAACGCTGCCGATGGGCTGCGTTCCATCACCCGAAGGGCCAGATCTGCTTTTTGCGCTGACATCCCAGGTGCCCGGCGAAAGGCAAATAAGGCAAATCCAGTCAGGCGCGATTTGCTCTAAGCGCATCGGCGGACGTCAAGACCGGTGAAGGCGACGGCGCCCGGCGCGCTTCGTCCATCAACCGGTCGCTGGCAGACTCAATGCTCTCAACCATCTGTGCATAAAACGCATCTGGCGCCATCCCCGGCTCTATCGGTGGCAGGATCTCGACAATCACCGTGCCCGGATACACCTTCCAGGACGAGCGCGGCCAGTAGAGCCCGGCATTGTGGGCAATCGGCACGACCGGGCAGTTCAGGTTTTTGTAAAGATGGGCAATGCCGTATTTGTATTTCGGCGCCGCCCCCGCCGGACGGCGTGTTCCTTCGGGAAAAATCAGGATCTGACGGTCTTCGTCAATCGCTTCCCGGGCGGCTTCCATCATGGCCGCCAGCGCTTCGGACCGTTTGCCGCGATTGATCGGGATCTGTTTGAACTTGGCCGTGTACCAGCCGAAAATCGGGATCCAGCGCAGTTCCCGCTTCAAGATGAAGGTGGGGCTGGAGAAAAGCGGGATCAGGCTGACCGTTTCCCAGGCGGACTGGTGCTTCATGGCTGCGATAAAACCGCCGTCAGGCAGGTTTTCCAGCCCCCTGAACTCCACCTTGATCCCGGCCACCACGCGCATGAGCCACAACAGGCTGCGCGACCACAGCGGCACGATGCCCCAGCCCCAGGAACGTGGCAGCAGCATGACCGGAGAGAACAGGAGCATTTCAATCAGTGTGACCGTATAAAACAGCACCTGAAACAGGGTGGAACGGATGAGAATCATGGCACCAGAATATGTGAACAAGGCCCGCGTGGCCCCCGGCCCATCTGCTGACAAGCGTCAGGAAACGGCTTTGACGGAGTTACGCAGTCTGGCGAGGATATACTTCACATATTCGCGCATGAGAAGCCGGATTGTCTTCGGTTCCCGGTACCAGGTGTCCAGTTTCAGATCTGCTGAAAACACCGGATAGGCGATCAGCTCCACATCCGGCAGTGCGTCGGACAATTCGGCCTGGGCCCGGGGCAGATGATAGGCGCTTGTGACGACGAGCAGGGACTTGAAGCCGTTTTTCCGGACCCAGTTTGCGGTCTCGGTGGCATTGCCCGCCGTGTTCAGGGCCACTCTGTCCAGATCAACGCTGCCTTCTTCCAGTGGCATGTGGGACGAGGTGACGGCCGCCAGCTGCTTGCGGGTCGTGCCGGGGTGAACCCCGGAAATCAGAAGGCGGCTCGCATGGCCTTCCTCCAGCAGCCGCACGGCTTCATTCACCCGGGCATGGCCACCGGTCAGCACCACAATGGCATCCGCATTTGCTGCTTGCGGCACTTTCACAGTCGCGATCTGATGGGCAAAGACCAGAAACTGGATCATGACCGCTGCGCCAAGGGCGGCCGGAACCAAAAGAAAGGCAAGCCTGAGGCCGAAGCGCTTTCGGCGGGGAGACCGTGACCTCTTGCCCCGTCTGCCTTCCGCGCGGACGTCAGACAGCGCAGACCCTGATCCGGCGGCAGGGCCACCGTCCTTCGATGCTGGGTCTATTACAGTCTCCGCGTGCAGCATAGCGCCAATATGATAGTTGATTCGGCCAATTTCGCGGCATTCGCCTCAGAAATCAATCCACTTTCGCAAGATGGGCCTTGACCGCAAGGCCGGACGTCAGTGCGGTCAGGATTGCAACCAGGAACACAACTGCGAACACGCCAAAATAGCCCGCCAGGCTGACGGAAACGGATCCGAACAGGGCCGACAGCTGGTCGGTTCCCGCCTGTCCGGTGCCCTCGCGGGTAAAGACATCCAGCAGCACGAAGCACACAATAGCGGCAACCCCGCCGGAAACGCCGCCCTTCAGGCCCAGCAGCAGAAAGTGCCGCTGGAATTCCCGGGCGATGAAACTGTCCTCGGCGCCGACAAAGTGCAGCACTGAGACCACGTCCTTGTTGCCCGCCATGGCCGACTGGGTGGCAAAGACAACGCTCAGCACCATGGAGCCCAGCATCAGGAACATGATCACGACACCACCTGCGACCACCGCACCGGCCATGGCCGACAGGCGGGCGGTCCAGATGGAATGATCGTCGACACTCGACCCGGTTACCTGGCGGGACACGGCCGCCCGGAGCTGGGGCAGATTGAGAAGCTGGGGATCACGCACCGAAATCTGGATCAGTCTTGGCACCGGCAGACCGTCCAGCTCAAACCCTTCACCAAGCCAGGGCTCCAGCAGCGCCTTGGTGTCGCGGTCCGAGAGAGCCCGGACCGAGCCAACACCCGGAAATTCCTGAACCAGGGCCACCGCCTTGTCGATTTCCCGGAGCATATCGACCCCTTCGGTCGGCCGGATCTGGATGGTGATTTCCCGCACAAGATCATTCTGCCAGGCATCGGCCGCGTCCCAGACGACGGAGAGGGCACCGACCGTCAGGCAGGCCAGAAAGCTCATGATCGCTACAACAAGGGTCAGCGCCCGGCCGGCCACCGACTGGGGCGGCACAATAGCCGCAGCGGGCCGCAGCTTGGCCTCGTCCGGCGATCCTTTGGGCTGCGGTTTCGGCCCGGCTGGTTTTTTCGGCCGCTTGACGACCGGATCGCGGCGCCTGGGCGGTTTGACGGTCACCACGGGCGCCCGCTTGTCATTATCCATATCTGTCCTGGCCATTATGCTGCCCGATCATGGTCTGCCGCCAGCATGTGCAGAAGCGGGTATTTTGCAGAAGTCAGATCCGTCTTCTAGTCGAAAATGGAAAGGCGGCCATCCGCAAGCACCATTCGCCTAGCATCCACCTGTTCCAGCAAGGCAATATCGTGGGTTGCGATGACCACGGACGTGCCGAGTTTGTTCAATTCGATGAACAGACGCAACAGGCGCCGCGCCAGGGGCGGGTCCACATTGCCTGTCGGCTCATCCGCCAGCAGCACTTCGGGCCGCGTGATCAGGGCGCGGGCAATCGCGGCGCGTTGCTTTTCCCCGCCTGAAAGCACCGGAGGCAAAACATGCATGCGCTCGCCAAGACCGACCCATTTCAGCAGGTCGATCACATCGGAACGGTATTCCCCTTCCATCTTGCCGACCACCCTGAGCGGCAAGGCCACATTTTCATAGGTCGTCAGATGGTCCAGAAGCCGGAAGTCCTGAAACACCACACCAATCTTGCGGCGCAGTTGCGGCAGCTCCTGCTTTTCGATCACGCTCAGGTCACGGTTGAACACCTTGATAAGGCCGCGCGTGGGCTGAAGCGACATGAACAGGAGGCGGATCAGGCTGGTTTTGCCCGCTCCGGAGGGTCCGGTCAGGAACTGAAACGACTGCGGCTCGATCTGAAAACTCAGGTCCCGCAGAATCTCCGGCCCCATGCCGTATCTCAATCCGACATTTTCGAAGCGGATCACGAATTTGTCTCCTGTTGATGGACCGGTGCTATCATCACGCCGTTAACGCTGCATTAATCATATAAAGGTCCATTAGAGGCCTGAAAGCCTGTCTCAGGAATTGTCGGCACTTGTCCAACGCTTGATGCCGGTTTCGACCCGTCGGTCACAAGACAATAGCGCGCGAGCAAGCCATGGCGAAAGGTCTTCGCTCATGAAGATCACATGTCCGGACTGCAGTACGTCCTATGAGATCAAGGCCGAGGCCGTCGGCCCTGAAGGGCGCAGTGTGAAATGTGCCAAATGCGGCAGCCGATGGTTCGTCTCCCCCGATGAAGGCAAGGAGGAGACGGGAAGCTTTGACGCGCCCGCAAGCGAGCCCTCCCCCAAGGACGAAGCCGACACAGAAGAGGCCGCGACGGATGAGGCCGAATGGGCTGCCGATGCGGCCGCCGATGGCGACGTGGCCGCGTTTCCGGAAGAAACGGCACCGGAGGACAGTCCGTCAGATGACGAGGCCGCATTCGCCTCCACCGGCGCCAACACAGCCACGCGCAAGGACGAAGAGCAGTTTTCAGCAGATCTGGCTGAAGACGACAGCCCGGCCGATATCGAGAGCCATGCAAAACGGCCGAAAATCACCGTCAATCCGGACAAGTTCCGCCGCAATCATATCGGCGCGCTCCTGAACTGGATGTTCCGCCGCAATTACCGGCGGGTGGTCGGCATTCTGGTGTTTGTTGCAGCCCTGTCGGCGGTCGGCTCTTTTGTGCTGCTGCGCGACACCATGGTCAAACAGTTTCCCGATCTGGCCAGCCTGTTTGAAATGGTCGGCTTCGACGTTAATCTGCGCGGCCTGGAGTTCCACAATTTGCGCACATTCTCCGAGCTGGAAGACGGCAAGAGCGTTCTGGTGGTGGAAGGATCGATCCGCAATCTTGAAGACCAGTCCAACCCCGTCCCGGCCGTCAGGCTGTCCATCCGCAATGCCGATCACCAGGAGGTCTATGCCTGGACCGTGGAACCCCGTACAAAGGCGCTTAACGGATTTGACGAAACCAGGTTCCGAACCATTCTTGCAGATCCGCCCGGCGGGGCGTTCGACATTCAGGTCCGCTTCACAGACCGCGGCCAGCGCCAAATAGTACTCGAGTGAATATGACAGCCGATATCCGCACCCTTTTTGATGAAGATGCCATTGCCACCCGCGTGGCCGCACTTGCCGCTGAAATCGCGGAAGGCAAACCGCAGAACCTTCTGGTGGTCGCGGTTCTGAAAGGCAGTTTCATTTTCGCGGCCGACCTTGTGCGTGCCATGCACCGCAGCGGCCTGGAGCCCGAAATGGAGTTCATGCACCTGTCTTCCTACGGCGCCGGCACGGAAGGATCAGACACCATCCGTGTTTTGCGCGATGTCGAAAGTGACGTTAACGACCGCGATATCATTTTGGTGGATGATATCCTGGAATCCGGCCGCACACTTTCCTTTGCCAAGGAGCGGCTGATGGACCGGGGAGCCCGCTCCGTTAAGATCGCAGCCTTGCTCGACAAACCGGAGCGCCGCAAAGCTGCCATATCTGCAGATTATGTGGGATTTGCCTGTCCTGATAAGTTTGTCGTCGGATACGGTATGGATATGGGCCACGCTTGGCGGCAGTTGCCCTTTATTGGATATGTCGTTGCTTCCGGGGACGAGGCAGCGGCTGACGATGGGACGGGAGGTTGAGCATGGCTCGCATTCTTCTGACAGAAGATGATGAAGCGGTTCGCAGCTTCGTGCGGCGTGCCCTTGAACTCGACGGGCATTGTGTGGAAGTGGCTGAAGATGGCGGCGAAGCTGTCGAAGTCCTGACGCGGGAAAAAGGTGCCTTCGAGCTGCTGGTATCTGACATCAAGATGCCGGTCATGGACGGGATTGCCCTGGCGCTTCACACAGCGCGCGACTATCCGAAAATGCCGATCCTCCTGATGACCGGTTTTGCCGATCAGCGCGAACGGGCCAATGGCCTGGATGCCCTGGTGCATGATGTCATCACCAAGCCGTTTTCCCTGGCCGATATCCGCAAGGCCGTGCGCCATGCCATCGCCGGAGAGCTGCCGCAGGACACCCGCCGCTACGCCTGATATGGGCCGCGTTCCGAAGTGAAAAAGTGCACGGCCCCTGCCTTTCTTCCGGCCGCCTGACCTCATTTATTTTGCCTGTTTGTTTCCGACCGGCGCCTGACCGCCCCCGGAAGCGCACTCAAAAAAGCATCGCACCAGCCACATATTGATGCTTCTCAACGGACGCTGCGTCTCCTACCCCTGCTAAGGACAAATGCATGACCGGGAGATGCACCGTGACGACCCCCTTTTTCTGGAACGAGTTGACCACCTATGATTTTGCGGCACTCGACCCGGACCGGACGGTCGCGGTTCTGCCCATCGCCTCCACCGAACAGCACGGGCCGCATCTGCCCATCGCCACCGACGTGGCGATTGCACAGGGGATGCTGGACGAAGTGCGCCGCCAGCGTCCAGCGGATCTGGCCAGCCTTGTTCTGCCGCTTCAGGAAGTCGGCAAGGCCAATGAACACAAATACGGGCCGGGCACCCTGTCCCTGGATGCGGACCTGCTGATCCGCTGCTGGACCGCCATTGGCGAAAAAGTGGCCGAAGCCGGGGTGCGCAAGATGGTGATCGTCAATTCCCATGGCGGCAACACGGATGTGATGAGCATTGTTGCCCGGGAATTGCGGGTCCGCCGCGACATGGCCGTTGTCAGCACCCAATGGGGCCGGTTCGGCCATCCCGAAGGCATGATCTCCAGCCACGAGGCCCGCTTCGGCATCCATGGCGGCGAGGTCGAAACCTCCCTGATGCTGCATTTCCGGCCCGAGCTTGTGAAAATGGACAAGGCGGACAATTTCGTGTCCCGGGCAGAAGACATGGCGCGCAGCTCAACCTATCTGCAGCCCCTCCCCCCCCATTCGCTGGCCTGGATCGCCCATGATCTCAATCCGGCCGGAGTGGTGGGAGATGCTTCCAAAGGCACGGCTGAAAAGGGCAAAGCCATTGCGCAGCACCAGGCCAAAGAGTTCATTGGCCTGATGCAGGATCTAGCCGCCTATCCGCTCAGCGCGCTGTACCGGCCGGACTGATCAGCGACCCCTGTCCGGAACAATTGCTGCGGCGACCGGTCCAGCCAGCTGAACTCAGGACACCGGCAGCTTGCCGTCCTGTTTCAAATCTTCGACCAGATCCGCCAGGTCCTGCAACAAAACTTCGATGAACATGCTTGTGGCCGCGTCCATGGTGGTGCGGGCCCGGGTGATCAGTTTCATGGGCTGATGGTGGGTGCGGTGGCCCTTCAGCGGCCGGAACACCAGCTCTCCCCGGCGGCATTCGGCAATCACATCCAGCGGATTGAGCAGGCTGACCCCAATGCCCCGGCGCACAAGCTGGCGCAGGGTCTCGGAGGAATTGGTTTCCAGAACCGGTTCGATCGGCACGGGCAGGCTCGACAGGACAAGATTGATCACATCGCGCAAACTGGTACCCGTCTGCGCCAGAACCAGACGCTCTTGAACAATATCGGCCAGGTCCACCGGACCGCTTTCCCGGGCCAGGGCATGGTCCGGCGGCAGCACGGCCCCGATCGGGATGTCGAATGTGGCCAGAGTGCGGATACCCGGCGTTGCTGAAATGTTGAAGCCCAGGCCGATATCCGCCTCTCCTGTCAGCACCGGCGTGATCGTGGTGGTGCCCGCATCGCTGCGCAGCTTGATGTGAACCCGCGGATGCTCCTTGATATAGTCCGCGATGATCCCGGGCAGCGGGCCGGAGGCAAGGCCGACCGTGGTCACCATTGAGACCTGGCCAGCCTGGGGCATCTTGAGGGCCCGGATGCGCGTTTCAAGCCTCGAATAGTCCTTCAGCACATCGCGCACATGTTCAACGCAAAGCTCCCCTGCGGCAGTCAGCCGCAAACCACGCGGCAAACGTTCAAAAAGCGGGCTGCCGAATTCCTCTTCCAAGGCGAGGATTTGCCGGTTGATGGCAGACGAGGACACATTCAGGCGCTCGGCGGCTTTACGGATCGAGCCGCAGCGCGCAATCTCATCAAGATAAGTCAGCTTTCGGGAATGCAGCATTTGAACCGCCTCTTTCTTGCGCATGATGATGAAATCACCACCAAATTTCCGACCGATGACTTTTGGGCAGCGGTGCTGGCTAATTTTGATGCTTTTCAATATACGCTCACAAAGCTCAAATACCCTGAATTTCCAAATGTTTTCAAGCTGGCGCCTTGAGAGGGGACACAACATGAAACTCAGACGTACTTTGGAAGCACTGTTTGCGGCGGGTCTTTTTGGCCTCGGCGCAACATCTCAGGCCCTCGCACTGGACGAGGTCTCCTATGGCACCAACTGGCTGGCCCAGGCCGAACATGGCGGGTTCTACCAGGCGGTTGCCGACGGCACTTACGAGAAATACGGCCTGAAAGTCACGATTGTGCCCGGCGGGCCGCAAGCGGCCAATGACGCCCTGCTGATCTCCGGCAAGATCGACTTCTACATGGGCGGCACCCTGAAGGGCTTCGACTATGTGAAGGAAGGCATTCCACTGATCAATGTCGCCAGTATCTTCCAGAAGGACCCGCAGGTGCTGCTGGCCCATCCGGACCAGGGCATCGAAACATTCGACGACCTTGCCAAGCTGGATACCATCTACATGGGCAAGGACGGCTACATCACCTATTTCGAATGGATGAAGAAGAACTTCAAGGGCTTCTCCGACGCCCAGTTCAAGCCCTACACCTTCAACCCGGCGCCCTTCATCATCGACCCGAAGTCCGCCCAGCAGGGCTACCTGACCTCCGAGCCCTACAAGATCGAAAAAGATGCGGGCTGGGCTCCGAAAGTCTTCCTGCTCGCCGATGAAGGCTGGACCCCCTATTCCACCTTGATCACCACGAAAAAGGCGCTTGTCGACGAGAACCCGGATCTGGTTCAGCGCTTTGTCAGCGCGTCTATCGAAGGCTGGTACAATTACCTGTATGGCGATAACAGTGCCGCCAACGATCTGATCAAAATAGACAATCCGGACATGACCGACGGCCAGCTCGCCTATTCCCTCGCCAAGATGAAGGAATACGGCATTGTGGATTCCGGCGACGCGCTGGAGCAGGGTATTGGCTGCATGACTGATGCCCATTTCAAGACCTTCTTCGACACGCTTGCTGCCATTGGCGTGGTTGACGCCGGTCTGGACTACAAGCAATCCTACACGACCCAATTCGTCTGCAAGGGCGTCGGTCTGGATCTGAAAAAGTAAGTCCTGCTTGCTTTGCCCCAGGTGCTCCGCCTGCCCGGGCGGAGCCCTCTTCATAAATTTCCGGGAATATCATGGTCAGCACTGAACTGGGCGACACCAACAAGACGGCCGCATCCGGCCTTCGTCCGCTCGTTGCAATGGAAAAGGTCTCGAAAGTCTTTTCCAACGGCACGGTCGCCCTCTCCGGCATGTCCCTTACCGTCAAGACCGGCGAATTCATCAGCCTGCTCGGCCCGTCCGGCTGCGGCAAGTCCACCGCTCTGAGAATTATCGCCGGGCTCGGCGGTGTCTCGGACGGCAGCATCGACTGGCCAAGCTTCCGCATCAATTCCAAAGGTCTGCCGGACGGGGATATCAGCTTCGTCTTTCAGGAGCCCACCTTGATGCCCTGGCAGACCGTGTTCGGTAATGTCTATCTGCCGCTGCGCCTTAAGGGCATGAGCAAGAAAGCTGCCGAAACGCCAATCCTGTCGGCCCTGGAAAGCGTCGGCCTTGAAGATTTCGCCAAAGCCTATCCCCGGGAACTGTCCGGCGGGATGAAAATGCGCGTTTCCATCGCCCGGGCCCTGGTGACCAAACCCAAGCTCCTGCTCATGGATGAGCCGTTTGCAGCGCTTGATGAAATCACCCGCCAGAAACTCAATGACGATGTGCTCACCCTTTGGAAAACCACCGGCATTTCGGTGATCTTCGTGACCCACTCGGTCTATGAATCGGCCTATCTGGCCAACCGCATCGTGGTCATGAAGGCCCGTCCAGGCCGGGTCCATGCGGATTTCCCGCTCCATACCAGTCTGGAGCGCGATGCGCTTTACCGGACCTCCGAAGAATACCGCAGCACCTGCGAACAGGTTTCCAGAATGCTGCTGGAAGCCATGGGCGAAGAAGGACACTGATCAGATGGACACGCCCCAACCGTCCGGCCGCGATCCCCAGAGCCTCGCCAGATGGCGGGAAACGGTGCTGTCCTTTGCCGTGCCGCTACTGGTGATCATCGGCCTGATCGTCCTGTGGCATGTGACCGTCGTCGTCAACAAGATCCCCCACTATATCCTGCCCGGCCCAGAACGCGTGGCCAAGGCGCTCATGACCGACTGGCCGATCCTGCTGCCGGCTCTTTGGGTGACCACCAAAATCACCCTTGTGTCGCTGGCGCTGGCCCTGATCGGCGGCGGCGGCATGGCCATCTTGCTGGTGCAGTCGAAATGGATCGAAAGGGCACTTTACCCGATCACCGTCGTGCTGCAGGTAACCCCAATCATTGCCATTGCACCGCTGATCCTGATCTACGCACCCTCCACCCAGGTCGCCCTCCTGATCTGTGCCTTCGTGGTCGCCTTCTTCCCGGTCCTGTCCAACATGGTGCAGGGCCTCAAAAGCGTGGACCATAACCTTTTGAACCTGTTCGAGCTCTACGGCGCCTCGCGCTGGCAGACCCTGGTCTATCTGAAGCTGCCCGCCTCTCTGCCCTATTTCATGACCGGCCTGCGCATCGGCGGCGGGCTGGCGCTGATTGCAGCTGTTGTTGCCGAATTCGCGGCCGGATCCGCCGGAGCCGGATCAGGGCTCGCCTTCCGGCTTCTGGAAGCGCAGTTCCGCATGAATATTGCACGTCTCTTTGCCGCCCTGATCCTTCTGGCGGCCCTCGGCGTCCTCATTTTTGCCATCACGTCGTTTATTTCCTGGTGGTGCCTGCACCGCTGGCATGAAAGCAGTCTGAAACGGGAAAACTGATGTTTACCGACCTTCCCCGCAGCCCGCGCTTCGTTCTGCGGTCCGCGACCCTGCCTCTGTGCACCGCCCCCGGTCTGGAGGCGCGGGCAGAAGAAGGCCTTGCCCTGGCCGATCTGATCATCGCGGACGGAACCCTGGAAGCAGTCCTGCCAGCCGGAGCTGCCCCTTCGGAGATCGAAGGACCTGACCTTGGCCGGGCTATGGTCTGGCCCGCCTTTGCCGACATGCACACCCATATCGACAAGGGCCATATCTGGGACCGGCAACCCAATCCCACCGGGGACTTCGACGGGGCCCTGTCGGCAGTGCGTGCGGACCGGGAGGCCAACTGGTCGGCAGAGGATGTGGCAACCCGCATGGATTTTTCCCTGCGCTGCGCCTATGCCCATGGCACCAACCTTCTGCGCACCCATCTGGACAGTCTGGCGCCGCAGCACCGAATCTCCTTTGAGGTGTTTGAACAGATGCGCACCACCTGGAAAGGCCGGATCGCGCTTCAGGCCGTCGCGCTGTTTCCGCTGGAGGCGGTGGACGATGAGGTCTATTTCACCGATCTGGTGAATGTGGTGGCCCGGGCAGGCGGCCTGCTGGGCGGGGTAACCCAGCCGGGGCCGGATCTGGACCGGCGCCTGGACACGCTCTTCCGCGCAGCGTCCAAACACAATCTGGGCATCGACCTTCACGTGGACGAGACCCAGGATGCAAATGTGCTGACCCTGCTCGGCGTTGCCGAGGCGAAACTGCGCAACAGCTTTGACGGCATGGTGACCGTGGGCCATTGCTGCTCCCTGGCCCGCCAGGACGAGGCCTCCGCGGCCCGCACGATTGAGCGGGTGGCCAAGGCGGATCTCTCCGTCGTCTCCCTGCCCCTGTGCAACATGTATCTTCAGGACCGGGGCAGCCTAGACGCACCGCGCCGCACCCCACGCTCCAGAGGGGTCACGCTGCTGCATGAACTCACAGCCGCCGGTGTGCGCACCGCCGTTGCCTCCGACAACACACGTGACCCGTTCTACGCCTATGGCGATCTGGACATGGTGGAAGTGTTCCGTGAAGCGGTGCGCATTCTCCATCTGGACCATCCACTGGATGAGGCGGCAAGAGTGGTGACCACCAGCCCGGCGCGCTGCCTGGGGCGGCCGGAACTGGGCACGATTGCCGCCGGACAGCGGGCCGATCTGGTGCTGTTCAACGCGCGCAGCTGGAGCGAATTTCTATCCCGTCCGCAGGCAGACCGCATCGTGATGCGGAATGGCATGGGCATCGACCGCAGCTTGCCGGACTACCGCGACCTTGACCCGCTGATGAAAGACTGAAAATGGCTGACTACAAACAGATCATGGAAGATCTTGACGGCATCGCCCTGGAAGACAATCCCCGGCTGGTTCAGGCCAAGAGCCGCGATTTCTACTGGTATTCCCCGATCCTGAAGGCGCAGCTGGAGCATGTAACCGGAAACCTCATCGCCGCCCCGAAGGACGAGGAAGAGGTGATCCGCGTTCTGAAGACCGCCTATGCCCACGGGGTGCCCGTGACCCCGCGCGGCGCCGGAACCGGCAATTACGGCCAGGCCATGCCTCTTTCCGGCGGAATTGTCCTCGACATGTCCCGCATGACCGCGGTCAAGGAGGTTCATCCGGGCCGCGTCGTGTGTGAAGCAGGCATCGTGATTGCCCAGTTGGACAAGTACACGCGCGAACATTCCGGACAGGAGCTGCGCTTTCATCCTTCAACGGCGCAAACAGCCACCATTGGCGGCTTCATTGCCGGTGGCTCCGGCGGCGTCGGGTCGATTACATGGGGAGGCTTACGGGATCTCGGCAACATTCTGCGACTGCGGATCGTGACGATGGAAGCCGAACCCCGGGTGCTGGACCTCTCGGCCTGGGACCTCCAAAAGGTCAGCCACGCCTATGGCACCAACGGCATCATCACCGAAGTGGAAATGCCGCTCGCCCCGGCCTATGACTGGGTGGATGTGATTGTCGGCCATGACAGTTTCATGGATGCGGTGGTCTTTTCCGACAAGCTGGCCCGCAGCAACGGCCTGCTTTTAAAGGAAGTCGCTCCGATTGCCGCCCCGATCCCGTTTGACTATTTCACCCGCCACAAACCCTGGCTGAAGGATGGCGAGGCCGTTACCGTGCTGATGGTCGCCCCCCATTCCATGTCCTCCGTCGTGGCGCTTGCCGAGAGGATGAAGGGCGAAATCCGCTTCCGCTCCGATGAAGTGGAATCTATGAAGGGCATTCCCCATGCCTATGAGCTGGCCTGGAACCACACCACCTTGCGGGCTTTGAAATTCGACAATGCCTTCACCTATTTGCAGGTGCAGTATCCCGGCCCGAACCATGTGGAACTGGTGCGCAAATCAACTGCGATGTTCCCCGGCGAAATTTTCGGCCATCTGGAGTTCCTCCGCTTTGACGGGCAGATCCAGTGTTCCGGCCTGCCGCTGGTGAAATTTACCAGCGAAGACCGCTTGGAAGAGATCATCCGCCTGCATGAGGACAATGGTTGCCGCATCTTCAACCCGCACCGCTACACGCTGGAAGAAGGCGGCATGAAGCAGACCGACCAGGTACAGCTGGATTTCAAGAAGGAAACCGATCCCAAAGGGTTGCTCAATCCAGGCAAGATGATCGCCTGGGACAATCCCGATTTCGATTTCAATTCCGGGAAGACCTATCTCTTTCCGGGGCTGCAATCCTTTGCCGGGGCTTAAGTCATGCGGGTTCTTGTGTTGCACTCTCACCCCCAGGACACCAGCTACGGCCGGGCTCTTTATCACCAGACCTGCGAAAGCCTCGCCGCAGCCGGTCATGAGGTCGACGGCTGCGATCTTTATGCGGAAGGTTTCGATCCGGTTCTGTCGCGCGAAGACCGGGACATTTATCATGACGTTCCTCAAAACCGGGCCAAAGTGGATTCCTATTGTCAGCGGCTGCTGAAAGCCGAAGGGCTGGTGATTGTCACCCCGGTTTGGAATTTCGGCTTTCCCGCCATGCTGAAAGGCTATTTTGACCGGGTCTGGCTGCCCGGCGTCTCCTTCCATCTCGAGGACGGATCCTTGACGCCAACCCTGCGCCACATCCGCAAACTGGGTGCCGTAATGACCTATGGCGGCAGCCGCTGGCGGGCATTGGCCGTCGGCGACCCGCCGCGCAAGATCGTCAAACGGGTCATCCGGGCCCAGATCAAGATCGGGGCCCCGGTAAGATATCTGGCCCATTACGACATGAACAACTGCACGCCTGAGACCCGCTCCGCCTTTCTGAGCAAGGTCAAAAGCGAAATGGAAGCCTTCTGACGCTTCGTCCAGCCACGAAAATCAGACGATTTTCGCGGCAGTCACTTCCACTTCCACCAGAAACTCTTCCCGGGTGAAGCCGCCCACCACAAGCAATGTGGACACCGGCTTCACCGGCCCGGTGAACCGGTCCCGGACGGCCATATAGGCGGGAAAATCCTCCCGGCGCGTGACGAAACCCGAAATCCGGATCACATCGTCAAAGCTCATGCCTGCCTCTCGCAGGATCGCCTCAATGGCCTGAAAACACAGTTCTGCCTGCCCGGCAACATCCGGAGGAATGCAGTCATCGACGGCAATGCCCAGCTGGCCGGAAGTGACCAGAAGGCTGGCCCCCGGAGGCACCAGAAGTCCATGATTGTAGTTGCCGAAAGGTGCGCGCACGCTTGGGGGATTGAAGGTCTGTTTCACTTGGATGTTCCATCGGCGGAACGGGCTGCACCGCCTGAGCTGAAAGGGATGGGCTGAAAGGGATAGGTTGGAAGATAATACCAACCTCACTAGATAGAAACCCATCTGATGGCGCTGGTCCGGATTGGCCGGCAAGGCGCGTTGCGCAGGACGGCCTGGTTGGCCGTTCAAGCGGCGCAACGCAGTCCGGCGGGCCGGAGCAGGCCACCGAGGCCGTGTTTGGGGACTGTTCAGCTGCGTCCCAGGTTTTGAACGATAAACCATATCGCCCTGCAACCTGCTCCTTGCCGAACAGTCCCCAAACACGGTCAGATCGGTTCCTATCTAGTGAGGTTGGTATTAGCCGCCGCCGCCAGCACCACCCGAAGAGCAGCAGCCCCTCCGATGGCCTCCCCGGGGACCGAACGGCCCTTCCAAAGCCTAGCAAGATTAATAGCGTTTCAGCAACCGCTCCAGATAATCCAGCTCCAGTTTCGGCCGGGACGGGTCCGAGAAGCGCTTGCGCAGCTCTTCCAGAATCCGCCGGGCCCTTTGCACATCGATTTCGTCGGGGATCTTGACCCGGTTGTTGAAATCCGGGCCCTCGGTGCGGCGCGGACGACCAAGCGGGTCCTCATCAAGAGGTGAGGGGCCATTTGGGCTGCCTGCACCTTCGCCCTGTCCCATCATCTGCTCGGTCATGCTTTGGGCCCCCCGGCGCAGCGCGTCCAGGGCGTCACCCTGCTGGCCAAGCGCCTGCTGGCCCTGCCCATCACCGAGGGATTGCTGCGCCTCGCCCATAGAGTCACCTGCATCGCCAAGGGCTTCATTCTGTCCCATGCCGTTCTGGTTCAGCTGATCCATCAGCTCCTGCAACTGCTGGGCCAAATTGCCCTGGCCCTCCTGAAGCTGCTGGAGCATCTGTTGCAGCTGCTCCTGGGTCATCTGCTGGCCCTGGCCCTGCTGTTGCCCCTGTTGCTGTTGGCCCTGCTGGTTGCCCCGCTGGCGCTGCTGGTCCTGATTGAACCGGTGTGTCTCATCCATCAGCTGCTGCTGGCGCTGGATCATTTCGCCAAGCTGATTGAGCATTTCCATCATTTCACTGCTCATGCCTTCAGGCATCATCTGCGGACGCCCGGCTTGCAGGTTCTCCAGCATCTGCTGCATCTGTGCCAGCAGCTCACGGGCCGCGTCCCGCGATCCGGTGCGGGCCAATTCCTCGATCCGGTCCAGCATTTCGCTCAAATCCTGCTGGTTCAGCGTCTGCTGGTTGCCGTCAAAAGGCTGCATGGCTTGCGGATTCTGACGCATTTGCTCGGCAAGGGCCTGCATATATTCGTTCAGGGCCTCACGAAGCTCCTGGGTGAGCTTGGCAATTTCCTCATCGCTTGCCCCGTCCTCCAGTGCCTTGCGCAGAGCCTCCTGGGCATCGCGAAGCTTCTTTTCCGCTGCCGACAGGTCCCCGTCCTCAATGGAGAGCGCCAGCTCCCAAAGAAGCGGCAGCATCGCTTTCAGCTCCTCGTCGTTTCCGGCAGCGACCAGTTCGCCATAGGCATAACGCATGCCCAGATAGTTGCGCGGCTTGAAGCCAAAATTTTCAGGTGCCAGCATCAGTGCGTCCATGGCCATGATCACCCGGTCATGGTTCTGGGCGTCCAGCGCCAGGGTGCGGCGCTGTTCCACGATGGCCCGCGCCAGAGGTTTGGCAAAGCGGCGCTGGGGCAGCGTGATGCGGTAGGCCGGAGAGACCCCTTCCTGCCCCGCCTGGTCCCGCGCCAGCAAGGTCAGATCCACCTCGCTACCCGCCCAGGGATGGGACGTCAGGTCGCGGATCGTCTCAGACGTTTTGGCCGTGCCGGAGCGCGGCGGCAGGGACAGTGGAAACTGCGGCGCCTCCACCAGCGGCCGGGGCACCCGGTCCTTGTGGTCCGGATCCGGCAGCGGCGTTATCCGCGCTTCGGCGGAAACAACCCCATAATCATCATTGACCAGATAAGAGAATTTCAGCGCGCCGCTGAGCTGTGCTTCCGGATCATCCGTCAGCCGGATGTCCGGCGCATGGTCCGGGTTCACCGAAAAAACAAAGCTCTGGAACGGCTCACCAGCGCTCAAGAGAGTGACGGCCCCGGTTATCTCAAGCGTCAGGCGCCGTTCTTCAGGAAGCAGTTTCGCCAGCTCCGGATCGGTGTCTTCGGCGGGTGTTTCCGGCGCAATCACCTTCGGTTCTTCGTCCTCAGCCCCCTTGAAGGTCACGCTCAGGTCCTTGGCACCCTGGGCCCTGACCACGAAAAGAGAGCCTTCCGGAACGGTGACCGGGGCACCGGGGTCACGCAATTGGGCACTTTCTCCGGTCAGATAGATTGGCGGCTCACCGGTATAGATCGGCGGCGTCACCCAGGCATCCAGCCGGCTTGGCGGTTCAACCGTGTTGAACGGGTTCTGAAAAGCGGATGCCAGCCGCCCCAAATGGTCACCACTGGACGCTGCAAACCCGATCACGAGCACACAGGCCGCCGCCACCCGCAAGGCAAAGGGGTCTCGGCGAAACGCTTGGGGATTGGGACCCTTGGAGCGGATCGCAGCCACGGTGGCTGCCATCCGGCGCTGGTGCAGCGCCCAGATGGCCCGGGTCGATGGATCGTCAGACCCGGCAGATAGCTCATCTTCCAGCGCTGTTAGCGGCCGGTGGTCAAATCCGGAGGCCTCTTCCACCCGGTGCAGGGCGTCCTCGCGGCTGGGCCACGTGAGATGAAAGAGGTCCCGCGCCGACCAGATGGCGGCCCCGGCGAAGGCAAGCACGCCGAGCGGTCCCGCCCAGGCAGGCAGCACCAGCCAGAGCCCCAGCCAGGACAGGCCGACAAACAGACCGATGACAACAAGCACAGGCAACAGCGCCCGCCAGAGCCGCTCCACAAAGAGCGCCAGCCGGCTGTGCCGCACCAACCGGTCCAGACGGGTCCGGATGAAGCGCTGCCAGCCGGACAGGGTCGGGTCTGTCAGCCGTTCGGGGTCCTGCTTGCTGTCATGCTGGCTCAAAGGCACCTCCGGGTCCTGATCCGGCCGCAACTTTAAAATACCACACGGTCAGGATCGTCTCACCATTCTTTAAGGTGAGGCATTGGAGGCCATCGGGCAACAGGGTCGAGCGACTAATTCCGGGTTGATTTCGTCACGAAGCGTTGAACCAGTCCGGAAGGACATCCAGTTCAAGCAGATCCTCATAGGATGGACGAGGCCGGACCACGGCAAATTGGTCAGCATTTACGAGGACTTCGGGGATCAGCAAACGCGAATTATAGGTGCTGGACTGAACTGCTCCATAGGCGCCGGCCGAATAGACCGCCAGAAGGTCGCCACTTGCCACTCTCGCCATATCCCGGTCCTGGGCCAGAAAATCGCCGGTTTCACAGACCGGACCGACAATGTCAGCCTTGATTCGCTCTGCGCCACTGTCTTCTTCGCACACCGGCCGCACTTCGTGATGGGCCTCGTAAAGCGTTGGCCGGATCAGGTCATTCATGGCCCCATCCACGATCACGAAGGTCTTGTCCGCACCGTCTTTTACGTAAATCACTTTCGTGACCAGAATGCCCGCATTGCCCGCAATCAGCCGGCCCGGCTCGAACATGACCTTGCAGTCCAGCTCACGCACATGCTTTTTCACCACCTGAGCATAGGCGTCCGGGTGGGGCGGCGGATCATTGTCCGTGACATAAGGAATGCCCAGCCCCCCGCCGAGATCCACATGATCGATGGTGTGGCCCTGGCCGCGCAGGTCCGAAATCAGCTCCCCAAGACGGGCAAAAGCATCGTCAAACGGCTTAAGCTCGGTGATCTGGGATCCGATATGCATGTCAATCCCGGTGACTTCGATCCCGGGCAGGCTGGCGGCTTCCGCATAGACCTCGCGGGCCCGCTGCCAGGGAATGCCGAACTTGTTTTCCGCCTTGCCGGTGGCAATTTTCGCGTGGGTCCTGGCATCTACATCCGGATTGATGCGCATGGACACCCGCGCTGTCCGTCCCATGCTGTGCGCCACGCGGGAGAGCTGAAGCAGCTCAGGCTCAGATTCCACATTGAAACACAGGATGTCTTCTTCCAGCGCAAAAGCCTGTTCGGCTTCGGTCTTGCCGACACCGGAAAAGACAATCTTGGAGGCCGGAACGCAAGCTGCCCGTGCGCGCCGCAATTCGCCTTCCGAGACCACATCCATACCGGCCCCCAGCCGGGCCAGCGTGGCCAGAACCGCCTGGTTGGAATTTGCCTTCATGGCATAGCAGACCAGCGAGGGAATATCGTCAAACGCGGACGAGAACACTTCGTAGTGCCGGGTCAGCGTCGCGGTCGAATAGCAGTAAAATGGCGTGCCAACGTCGCGGGCGATTTCTTCAACAGCCACGTCTTCAGCGTGAAGGACGCCATTCTTGTAGTGAAAGTGATGCAAGTCATGCCTCGCAGAACAGGGCCGCGTCAAAAGGGACTTTGTCCCGGTTCAGACCTGCGGCCGTCAGTTGATCAGAAAATCGAGAAAAAAGGGCTCGTCTTCGCTCTCGGGCCCCGCCATGGCCGGCGCAGCGGCCGGGTCCGCCGCAGCACCTTGCGGCGCCGCAGACACATCCGGGCCTTCCAGCGCGCCCTTTCGCCCGCACCCTGCCAAAGTCAGTGTCAGGCACAGGCTGATCAGTGCAAGGGTTCTGAACCGGATCGTCATTCGCTAAAGGCCCTTTTCAGTCATCGCGTTTCCGGCCCTTGTCCTCGCATGACAGGGCGCGTTCGGCAAGGCCGCTCGGCACCCTGACACACAATTGCCTAACCTTTGGCCAGATCCTTCAGCCAGCGCCGCGCCTGTTTGCGCACATTGACCGGCGACGTGCCACCATAGCTGGTCCGGCTGCGCACAGATTTGTCGACGGAGAGCACCGAAAAGACGTCCTGGGTGATCTTGGCATCAACCGCCTGCATGTCCTCAAGAGGCACCTTGTGCAGCTCAATCCCCTTTTCAACCGCCAGACCGACAATCCGGCCAGTCACATGGTGGGCATCGCGGAAGGGCATGCCCAGCGCCCGCACCAGCCAGTCCGCCAGATCGGTTGCCGTGGAATAGCCAGACCCGGCAGCCTTTTTCATGGCCTTGGTGACAGGCTCCAGATCGCGCACCATGCCGGTCATGGCTGCAAGGGCCAGAGAGGTGCTGGCCAGCCCGTCAAAAGCCTGTTCTTTGTCTTCCTGCATGTCCTTGGAATAGGCGAGCGGCAAGCCCTTCATCATCACCAGAAGCGCCTGAAGCGAGCCGTAGATCCGTCCGGACTTTGCGCGCACCAGTTCGGCCGCGTCCGGATTTTTCTTCTGTGGCATGATGGACGAACCGGTAGAAAACTTGTCCGACAGTTTGACAAAGCCGAACTGGGCCGAGCACCAGATGACAATCTCTTCCGCCAGACGGGAGAGATGCATGGCGGTGATCGACGCGGCGGCCATAGCTTCAAGAACAAAATCCCGGTCGGACACGGCATCGAGCGAGTTTGCCGAAGGCCGGTCAAAGCCCAGGGCCTCGGCGGTCATTTTCCGGTCGATCGGGAAGGAGGTTCCGGCCAGGGCAGCAGCGCCGAGCGGGCATTCATTCATCCGCTTGCGGGCATCACGGACCCGGCTGCGGTCGCGGGCAAACATTTCCACATAGGCCAGAAGATGGTGCCCGAACGTGACCGGCTGAGCCGATTGCAGGTGGGTAAAGCCCGGCATGACGTCGCCTGCATGGGTTTCCGCCTTTTCCGCAAGCACCTGCATCAATTCGCTCAGCTGGTCATCCAGCGTGTCCAGCGTGTCGCGCACCCACAGGCGGAAATCCAACGCCACCTGATCGTTCCGGGACCGGGCTGTATGAAGACGGCCAGCCGCCGGGCCGATCAGATCCGACAGGCGCGCTTCCACATTCATGTGAATGTCTTCCAGCGCACGCGAGAAGGTGAATGTGCCGTTTTCGATTTCTGACAGAATTGTGTCTAGACCCTGGACAATCTTGTCGGCATCGTCCTGCGTAACGATGTCTTTTTCTGCGAGCATGCGCACATGGGCTTTCGAGCCGTCAATGTCTTGCTTATATAGCTTCCGGTCATAGTCGATGGAGGCGTTGATTTCTTCCATGATGGCGTCCGGTCCTTCGGCGAACCGGCCCCCCCACATGCGATTGCTCATGTCCTGTCCTTCAAAAAGGCGCCCCTTGCGAGGTGTGAACGAATGAATAAGCCAACCGACCCGGCGAAAAGCTCCAGACGCGGCATCCTTGCCGCAGGGCTTGCAGGCGTGGTGGCCGCCGTAGCGGCTCTATACGTGATCGCTGACCCAAATGGCAATATCGCCGGTGGCCAAAGCTGCCAGGTGGCCCTGTCGGCTGCCGCTTCCGCCAAACCTTTTGCCAAGGGGGAGGTCGCCGCCTTTCTGCCCGCCAGCCATCCCCTTGACCTGACCGGGTTGACCTTCAAAGGCCCTGACGGCGGCCCCGTCACCCTTGAAGACTTCAAGGGCCGCACCATCCTCTTGAACCTCTGGGCAACCTGGTGCGCCCCGTGCCGGAAGGAAATGCCCGCATTGGATCAGCTCCAGGCCGATCTCGGCGATGACACATTCGAAGTGGTCGCAGTGAACCTGGATCGGGGCGGGCCGGACAAGCCCAAGACATTTCTGGATGAGATCGGGGTGTCAAACCTGACCTATTATCAGGACAGCTCAAACGGATTGTTGAAAGACTTGCGCAAGGTCAGCCGCGCCACCGGCCTGCCGACCACCATCCTGGTGGGCCCGGAGGGCTGTGAGATCGGAACCATGTACGGCCCTGCCGAATGGGCCTCCGGCGAAGCAAAAGCGCTGATTGCAGGCGCCCGCACGGGCACCCGCTCGTAAGTCTGGACAGTGACATCTTTGACTTTTGGTCCTGCCCCGCCTTCAGGGCACATCGTGTTTCACCGGATTTGCCTGTCGCTGAAAGGCATCAGACATGCCAGCGCAACCGACAAACCGGGTGATGGCCGGGTGAGCACGCTCCGCTCTAAACCGTGACGTCGACCGCTTCACCAAGGCCGGGAACCTTACGGGACTCGCGGCGGTCTTCTTCCTGGGTTGCTGTTTCCTGGGCTTCTTCCAGGCGCACAGCCACCTGCTGCTCCTGTTCCGCCTGGTTACGCACCGCATTGACAGCAAATTCATTGCGGATACGCGCAACATCATAAGATGCTGAACTGCTGTCTGAGACACTCGCCATTCTCGCACTCCTTTGTGGACAGCTGCTCCTGGATCAGACCGTGATGTCCACGAGACGTCCAAGGCCTTCTTGCGGGCTGCGCGAGGCCGCCCGTTCTGCAAGTCTTTCCGCCTGATCACTCAGGTAGTCGGCCCGGTTCGAACTCTGATCTGCCTGAAGCGACACGGTTTCGGCAGCCGCCTCCGTGCGGCGGGCCTGCACAGTCTCCGCCTGCTCGGCCACCTGCTCCGTGCGCGGTGTCCTGAGGGAGGGCTGAAAAACCTGTGATGCTGTGCCTGCGATCGCGTCTGACATGTGGGTCCAAACTCGGGATAATCTTTCCCTATCAGTTTGCCCGAACATCTGACTTCAAACGTAAATATTCAAATCTTCTCTCAGAATAAGAAAATAGAAATTAAATAGTTTCTGTCTACTTTTCTTAAAAATTTAAATATTTGACTTGAAGCATCTGATTTCAAAGGATCAAGACCGTCACATACGCATGAGCGCGACCCGCCACACCTTCCCACAAACACGGCTTTACCGGATGCAAACACCAGCAATGCCGACGTTATTCAGCAGCGGATCTTAATCTTTGAACGGAGAAAAAGCCTGGATCAGGCGGTCACGTCCACCTGGCCGCCGAGGCCTGAAGGGGGAGCGGCCTGAACAGACTCCAGATTGGCTGCGCCTTCCTGAAGCAGGGCAACCAGGCCAGCATCCTGCTGCGCCATCATCTTCAGCATCTCTGTCTGAAGCGACTGGCTTGTCTGCGCCTGCATGGTTGCGGCGTAGCTGGTGGCAATTCCGGCGCTGTCCATAAGAAATCCCCAGGTTGCAGATCAGCCTACCTCCCCTCCCCTTAATCAAGGGTTAACAAAGACTTACTTCTGCATGAGAAAAGTCTGAAGCGGGGGTTATCCGGACTTTAAGGCAGCGCGGCGCACTTTGCCGGAGCCCGTGCGGGGCAGCTGTTCAAGCAGGCGGTAGGCTTTCGGGCACTTGTATTCGGCCAGATGCCGGGCCGCATGGGCGGCAAGCTCGTTTTGCCGGAAAGTGTCCGGAGACCTGGGCACAACAAAAGCCGTGATCAGGCTGATCCCGGAGGCAGCCGTATCTTCGGTCACGGCCACTTCCAGTACCCCTTCATGCGCTGCCAGAACCCGCTCCACCTCTTCCGGCGCCACCCGGTAGCCGAAGGCGTTCATCAAGTCGTCAGCCCGGCCCTCATACCAGAAATAGCCGTCCTCATCGCTCCGCATGCGGTCGCCGGTCAGGAACCAGTCGCCCCGGAAGGCCGCTTCTGTGTCCTGCGGACGGTTCCAGTAGCCAAGCATCAGGCCCGGCTCGTCACGGTGGACGGCCAGCAACCCGGTTTCCCCAGGCGCAACTGGCTGCGGCGTGTCCAGCTCCGCCTCCAGCAAGGCAACCGACCGGCCGGGCTGCGGCCGGCCGGTCGCCCCAGGCCGGACCGCAAAGCCGGGGCCGCTGGAGAGAAAGGTGGACACCTCACTCATTCCGAAGGCTTCATAGAGTTCCCGGCCGGTCCTGTCCCGCCAATCCCGGTAAATCCCTTCCGCCAGGGCTTCCCCAGCCGAGAGGCCGTGGCGGAGCAGCGGGAACGCTTTTTTGGAAACCTCACCATATTTCAGGATGCGGCGGTAAAGGCTTGGAACGGCGGCAAAGACTGTCGCCCCGGAGGCCGACAGCAGCTGCGGCCAGAGGTCAGGCTCGCGCGGCCCCTGATAGACCACGCTTGTCGCCCCGCAGATCCAGGGATCCATCAGCCCAACCGTAAGCGTATAGCTCCAGTTAAAAGCACCCGCATGCAAAAGCCTGTCATCCGCTTCAAGACCCTGCCAACCGGCATGGGCACAGGCCCGGGCCTCGACAGCCCGGTGCGCATGCAGGACACCCTTTGGGGTTCCGCTTGTACCGGACGTATAAATCAGAAAGGCCGGATCATTGCGATCCGCCTCAAAAAACGATCCCGGTGCACAGGCCTTGAGCTGCGCAAGCGCATCGGGGTCCAGAACCGGAACCTCCAGGCCCTCTGGCAGTGGGCTGCAGCCGTCATGAAGAACCAGCTTTGCCCCGCTATCCGTCAAAAAACCCGCAATCTCCGGGCCCTTGAGCTGATCGGATGTGGGGACAGGAACAAATCCGCCGGCAATGGCGCCGAAATACATCAGCGGAAAATCACTGCTATGGCCAATGCGCAGAAGAATACGGTCTCCCGGCACCAGCCCGGCCTGCGACAGGCCTGCAGCCACAGACAGAATGGCAGCTTTCAGCGCACCATAGGACCAGCTTTCCTGAATGGCGCCCCCTGGCCCGGCCACTTCCAGCGCGGTCTTGTCCGGATCGGCTCCGGCAGCTGTCAGGCAGTGGCGGGCAAGGTTCATCAGCCCGTCACCGTGTCGGGACGGGGATCTCTCCGCGGTAATCATAGAAGCCGCGCTGGGTCTTGCGGCCAAGCCAGCCGGCCTCGACATATTTTACCAGAAGCGGGCAGGGGCGGTATTTGGTATCCGCCAAGCCCTCATAAAGCACCTGCATGATCGACAGGCAGGTGTCCAGGCCGATGAAATCGGCAAGCTGCAACGGCCCCATTGGGTGGTTCGCCCCCAGCCGCATGGCCTTGTCGATGGATTCAACCGAGCCGACGCCTTCATAGAGCGTATAGATCGCCTCGTTGATCATCGGCAGCAGGATGCGGTTGACCATGAAGGCCGGAAAATCTTCAGCCACGGCAATTTGCTTGCCGAGCTTGTCGCAGAAGACCTTGGACGCTTCGAAGGTTTCGTCTTCCGTTGCAATGCCGCGCACCAGCTCCACCAGTTCCATACGCGGTACCGGGTTCATGAAATGAATGCCGATGAACCGTTCCGGCCTGTCCGTGGTCGCGGCCAGACGGGTGATGGAAATGGACGAGGTGTTGGTGGCCAGAATAGCTTCAGGCTTCAGGATCGGGCACAGCTGGGAAAAGATCTTGCGCTTGATCTGCTCGTTTTCGACAGCGGATTCAATCACAAGATCCGCTTCCGCCAGAAGATCGAGATCCTCGGCGGGCTTGACCCTGTCCAGGGCCGCCTTGCGCTCGTCCTCCGTGATCAGGGACTTGGAGACCTGGCGGGCCATGTTGCCATTGATCGAGGCCAGACCGGATTCGATCCGTTCCATGGAAATATCGCTCAAGCCGACGTCGAAGCCTGCAAGCGCACACACATGTGCGATCCCGCTGCCCATCTGACCTGCGCCAATCACGCCGATTTTTTTGATTTCGACTGCCATCCTGAACTTCCGTCTGTAAGAAACACCGCGCTAAACCGGTCCGCGGTTATTTGTGGCAAGTCTTTTGCCGAACGGCAAGAACCACAGTGCGAAAACGCGCTCCCGCGCTGGAGGTCATGTCCGATTTGCCGCAGATCCTAGTGTGGTGGACTTGAAATACGCCTGATTTGTGCAGCGCGCGCCGAAGCGTATTTCAAATCCGACAACCACATTAGAAACATAAGCCTTCTAGTCACCCTCATGACTCTGAAGTTCGTTCTGAACGCGCTGGAAAAGGAGACGAACTTCAGATGAGGTTGACTAGCTGACCGCCGCCTTCAATTCAGGCAGAACTTCAAACAGATCTGCCACAAGACCGTAATCGGCAACCTGGAAGATCGGAGCCTCTTCGTCCTTGTTGATGGCAACGATCACCTTGGAATCCTTCATGCCGGCCAGGTGCTGGATGGCACCGGAAATGCCGCAGGCAATATAAAGGTCCGGGGCGACCACCTTGCCGGTCTGGCCAACCTGCCAGTCATTGGGGGCATAGCCCGCATCAACGGCCGCGCGGGACGCACCGACAGCCGCGCCAAGGGCATCAGCCACCGGCATGATGACTTCCTGGAACTTCTCTTCAGAGCCCAGCGCCCGGCCACCGGAAATGATGATCTTGGCAGAGGTCAGTTCCGGACGGTCGGACTTGGACAGTTCTTCACCGACGAATTGCGACAGCCCGGCACCTTCGGAGCCGGCAACGATTTCAATCTCCGCAGATCCGCCCGCTTCCGCTGCCGGGAAGGTGGAGGTCCGCACGGTGATCACCTTTTTCGCATCCCCGGACTTCACGGTCTGGATAGCATTGCCCGCATAAATCGGACGTTCGAAAGTGTCCGGATCTACGACAGCTGTGATGTCGGAAATCTGCATCACATCCAGCAGAGCCGCCACACGGGGCAGGGTGTTCTTGCCGTTCGCGGTCGCAGGCGCCAGGATGGCGTCATAGCCAGCGGCGAGACCTGTGATCAGATCGGCCGTCGGCTCGGCCAACTGGTGCTCCAGTGCATCGCTTTCGGCAACCAGCACCTTGGCTGCGCCCGTTAGCTTGGCTGCCTCTTCTGCAACCGCCTGAACCCCTTTGCCTGCCACGAGCACGTGAACGTCGGCGCCAAGCGCAACAGCCGCGCTCAGGGCCTTTGCGGTGGTATCATTCAGGGCGCCAGCGGCATGTTCAGCTACAAGAAGTGTTGTCATGGTCTATCCTCCTGCAACGGCCCTTAAAGGACGCCGGCCTCGTTTTTCAGCTTGTCGACAAGTTCCGTCACAGAACCCACCTTGATGCCCGCTTCGCGTGCCGCCGGTTCGGCGGTTTTCAAAACGGTCAGCCGCGGCGTAATATCGACGCCGAAATCAGCCGGTGTCTTTTCATCAATCGGCTTTTTCTTAGCCTTCATGATATTGGGCAGCGACGCATAGCGCGGCTCATTCAGGCGCAGGTCCGTGGTCACGATGGCCGGAAGCTTCAGCTTGACCGTCTGCAGGCCACCATCGACTTCGCGGGTCACATCCACCGTTTCCGCATCCAGATCGACCTTCGAGGCAAACGTGCCCTGGCTCCAGCCGAGCAGCGCGGCAAGCATCTGGCCGGTCTGGTTGCAGTCGTCATCAATTGCCTGTTTGCCGAGGATCACCAGGCCCGGTTCTTCGGCTTCGGCAATCCCTTTCAGGATCTTGGCAACCGCCAGCGGTTCCGTGGTTTCGTCGGTCTTGACCAGAATGCCACGGTCGGCCCCCATGGCAAGGCCCGTGCGCAGGGTCTCGGTAGCCTGCTGCGGTCCGACAGAGACAACAACAACTTCGCTTGCCTTGCCGGCTTCCTTGAGCCGGAGCGCTTCTTCAACGGAGATTTCGTCAAACGGGTTCATGGACATCTTGACGTTGGCAAGATCGACGCCGGAACCATCCGGTTTGACTCGGACTTTCACATTGTAATCGATGACCCGCTTCACGGGCACGAGGATTTTCATTTGGTCTCAACCTCTTCATGGGCGGAATGCACCGCACCGCATACCCCGGCCGACCTACCGGGATGACGCAAGGTCATAAACGGCAGTTTCAAGCCAACTGTGGCGCATGGCGGGGGACGGTACTGACCAGCACAGCGGCTGTCAATTGCTGTAAGAGGGGTAAAAGAGCGATTTGCCGGACATTGAAAAACCGGCGTCGCAATGAAGATGCAGCGCAGTGCAGCAAGGAAACGCTGCAATGCAGCAGGCCAGGGCTGGAAATGTTAGGGATCACAAGTCTGTCCGGCTGGCCACAAACGCGCCGCTCAAAAAAACCTCGCCCCAGCTTGCAGCCATAGCTTTCCGGGCCAAACGGCCCGGCCGGGCGACGGGAGACAAATCGCCGTCAGATACCGGCTTCGCCTGGGTCAGGGGCAAATTTGTCCGAGACGGGTTCTGCAAACACAGTCGTCCAGGTGCCATTTTCATCCCGGCAGGCGGTGCCGCGAATGGTCAGGGCCCGTTTGCTGAAGGTGGTCTGACGTGTGTATTCGCGGCACCAGTGGCCGCTTTTGCTCTTGTAGGTCCTGACCGGGGTGAGCACATCACTCCAGGCGCCGTCCTGACCGATATAAACCGGCTCCCCGCTGACTTTTGTCTCAAGGGTTTCCTGGATCGTTTTGGCCAGCAGCATGCGTTCCGTTTCCATATGGGCCGCCAGTGCAACCATTGCGGTGTCCATTCTGGACTGCATCCAGAATGAGGTCGTCATGAAAGTGCTGGCGATTAGAACCAGCGCAGCGGCAATCTGCACCATCGGACTGGACCAGAAGGGCTGGGCCCGACGCAGATGCTGAGGGCTGCGTTTGTCGAATTCCCGGTCAATGACCTCCAGATACCGGTCCATGCTGCGGCCGGGCACGTCAGCGGGCATCGCGCTGTGCAGCACCGCATCATCATGCGCCAGCGCTCGCAGGAGGCGCCCGGACGCCTCCGACTGCTTGACCTCGTTCAAAAGCGCAAGCAACTCGCTGTCATTTCCCTCGCGGTCGAGAAGCCTGCCAGCCTTTTCTGCCGACGTGATCTGCTCGCGTTTCTTGTCAAACGTCATGACACCCCTCCTGGCAGGCTGCGCAGCGCCGCTTCCGGCGCAGCTTCCTTTGCGTCCAGAAATTCCCTTAGTTTCAGTCGGGCGCGGGCCAGACGGCTTGTCACCGTTCCAATCGGTACGCCCAGCTCTGCAGCAACATCCTTGTAACTTTGCCCTTCAACGGCAATTTTCAGAAGAACCTCACGGTTGTCTTCCTCAAGCTGCCCAATAAAGGACTGTACCTTTTGCAGTTCCAGACTGCTGGCGGCGGCTTTTGCACCGTCGTAACTCTCTTCAAAGTCGATCATGGCCAGATCAAACAAGCGCGCCCGGTTGGCCCCGTCCCGGACAGAATTAAAGTAAAAATTCTGCAGAATGCGGAACATCCAGCTGTCAAGCCGGGTCGCAGGGTCAAATTGATCCAGAGAACGGATGGCCCGCTCGCACGTGGTTTGAACCAGGTCATCCGCCTGATCAGGATTCCGGCACAGTCTCAGCGCAAAACTCCTCAGTTTCGGGAGCAAACGGATCATCTCCGCTTTCAGTGTTTCATCAGACAAGGAGTTCTCCGCCAAACCACCCCTAAGGTCACAACCCGCAAAGTGATCATTTAATCCCAGCTTTTTTTGAATTATGATTCGGAAGAAGTCAGACCTTCAAGTGTTATGAATGCGAGGAGCCGTACAGTTCCCGACCGTGACCACAGAATGAGCCAGATGCCGAAAACCCATCACCGAAAGACATGCAAAAGTCAAACGCCGCTGCGAGGCCGGGTTTCAGCTGCTCCGCGCTGTGTAAGCTTTGCCGTAACGGCCGCTCTGACTGTTGCCTTTCTCTGCTTTAACCCCCTGATCGATCTCACGTTTTCAGGGACAGCCCAAGCCCAGTCCGGGGATGGGGGCAGCAGCAGCTCGGGTGGTGGAAAAGGCGGTGGCGGATCCAACGGTGGGAGCTCGGGCGGCAGCGGCAGTTCAAGCAATGGTGGCAGCGGCTCCGGCGGTGGCGGGTCGTCGGGCGCTGATTCGTCCCGGGACCGGAGCAAGATGACCGACGAGCAAAGGAAAGCTGCCGCAAAATCAGCTCAAAAATCGAGCCAATCTGCCTCACAAAAGTCTACATCTAACGATCTTCTGAACCGCGTCGTCGGTGGTCGCCGTTTTAACGGCGACAGCGAGCCTTCCGGTGGGTCCTTGTCCAGAAGCGAGGAAAGGGAGGCGATCGACAGCGGCTGGAAGTAGATCCAAGAGGCGGGATCGCGTTGGGACTTTTTGAAAATCTGCTCTCTGCAAGAGGTGTGTTTGCAGCTATTTGCGTCACTTTGGCGTCGGCTTGCTCGGTCGTGCCAACACAGGAAACAAGCGAGATACTGGAACCGGCCAAGCCCGAAAAACTTGCCCGGTCCGACAAGACCCTCGCGGATCAAAAACTTCAAACGGCCCTGGAAAAGACGCTCTCCGGCCAATCCACCCGATGGCAAAACCCGCAAAGCGGTGCCAGTGGCAGCGTGACCCCCCTGAAAACCTGGAAGACGTCGAACGGCACCTATTGCCGCTCTTTCAGTGAAAAGATTATTCTGGCCTCCGGCAAAGCCATGAGCCGCCGCGGCGTTGCCTGCCGGTCCGCAAATGCGGTCTGGCAATCCGCCTGAGCCTTGCCCCCAACACTTAATTTCAGACCGCGGCAGGCAGTGGCGTGTCGCGATCATTCGGATTTGTCTTTTGCGTTGAAGTCTCTGATTTCAGGCAGAAGACAAAACAGATTGAAACCATTTTAACGCGAAACGCGGTTTGCTCTTATCTGAAAAGAGGCGGTCAGCTGCCTCAGGCGAGCTCCCTGTCGAACAGGGCAACCCCCGGACGGCGCATGACCACAACAAGCAGGGCCCCGGCAATCAGGCCGCCCACATGGGCACTCCAGGCGACCTGGCTTTCCGTGGAAAAAACCGCATTGACCAGCTGATAGAGAACCCAGGCCCCAAGCAACCACCGGGCCGTCAGACGCAGCGGAATACGCCCGAAGGCCAACACCCAGACCTTTACCCTTGGATGCAGCATCAAATAAGCGGCCACGACACCGGATACGGCACCCGATGCACCGATCAAGGGCACGGCAGACTGCGTGTCGAGACCAGCATAGCACAGGCCCCCGGCCGCCGCGCACAGAAGATAGAAAACCAGATAGCGGACATGTCCGAGCGCATCTTCCACGTTGTCGCCAAACACCCACAGGAAGAGCATGTTTCCAATCAGATGCATGAAGTTGCCGTGGAGAAACGCATAGGTGACCACCGACATCCAATCCGGCAGCACCTGAACCTGAGGCGCCAGGTCACGGATATCAAACAGGACCACCGGGATCAGGCCATGAGAAACCGAAGAGGCATTGACCGTCTTCACATCTCCAGCCCCCTGCAAAACCAGAAAGATCAGCACATTCGCGGCAATGATTGCCAGGTTCACATAAGGGCGCGGCACATGTTTGAGCCGGTTTTGATCATGCAGCGGAATGAACACAAACAGCGCTCCGGGGAAACGGCGTTAAGACAAGACCGGTCTGGAGGCAGGACGGCAAAACAGACCAGGGAAGGATCAGACCTTAGCGGTTCTGCCCCGGAACCCAAAGAACATCCTGCGCGCCTTTGGCATTGAGATATCTGGAGGCCGCAAAGAAATAATCCGAAAGTCGGTTCATGTAGCGCACTGCGGCCGGGTTGACGGTCTCCCGTGCCGCCAGTTCCACCATCAGCCGTTCGGCCCGGCGGGAGACGGTGCGGGCATGGTGCAGATGGGCAGAAGCAGAACTGCCGCCCGGAAGCACGAAGGAGCGCAGCGGCGACAAGTCCGCATTGAGCACATCAATGGCCTCTTCAATGGCGCTCACCTGGCCATCTGTCATCCGCAGAGGCTCATAGCCAAGATCCTCTCCAGTATCCGGAGTGGCCAGATCCGCGCCCAGATCAAACAGATCGTTCTGGATCCGGCCCAGGACCGCGTCGACCTCCTCCACCCGGCTCCCCGTGTGCAGACGCACAACTCCGACCACCGCATTGGTTTCATCCACCGTGCCATAGGCTTCGATCCTCAGATCGTTTTTCGGCCGCCGCTCGCCCGAGCCTAGGGCCGTTGTGCCGTCATCCCCGGTCTTTGTGTAGATCTTGTTCAGAACAACCATGTCGTCGCGTTTCCCCGTGCTGCGCCCAAAAGCGTCTGGCTGTACGTACGGCCCTGCTTACTGGACCAAATCTCCCCCGGATCAGCGTCCGGACCCAAAGAAGTAGAGCCCACCCATCACCAGGACAATGACCAGAAACTGCAATCCCACCCGCCAGCGCATCAGCATTTGAGAGCGGTTTGCAGGTCCGTTGCGGAACATGTTCAAAAGCCCGAGCACCAGCACCAGGGCCACGGCCGCCATGCCGACGGGAATGAGAAAATCGATCACTTGCGCCATAATCTGTCCTTATCGGGTCTTAGCGCGTGTACGGCGCCCCGGATTATTCTTCTGAATCTGCGGCCCTGATACAGGCCGCATCCAGAAGGCCTGTGGGCAGAACCCGTTTTGCCACGGCCATGATCCTGGTTGGAACCGTGACATGGTAACGCGCTTTCGGGCGCTGCGCCTCCAGGGCATGCACCAACCGCTTGACCACCGCCCCTGGCGGCAGCTTGAAGGGCCCCGGCTCGCCCGCTTCCATACGCTTGCGGCGTTTTTCATAGCTCGCCCGGAAGACAGATGCCTTGAGGCCATCCTCGCCAATCCAGCGGTCGAACCCGGCCAAAGCATTTTCGGTAAATCTGGTGTCGATGGGCCCCGGCTCGATCAACGACACATGAATGCCGCTGCCCTTCAGTTCCTGGCGAAGGGTATCGCTATAGGCTTCCACGGCAAATTTGGAGGCTGTGTAGGCGCCGCGATATTTCATCGCAACAAGACCCAGAACTGACGAGCATTGCACAATCCGACCCTGCCTGTTGGCCCGCATGGCCGGGATCAGGCGCCGGGTCAGATCATGCCAGCCGATAAAATTGGCTTCAAACAGGGCCCGCATGGCGTCCACCGGAATGTCTTCCAGGGCCCCCGGCACCGCATAGGCGCCATTGTTGAAGACCGCCGTCAACCGGCCTCCGGTCAGGTCCAGCACATGCCGGGCGGCCGCCTCAATGCTAGCCGGGTCTTCATAGTCAAGCTGGCAGGCTTCGAAGCCCTGCGCGGTCAGCCGCTCCACATCGGCCTTTTTGCGGGCTGCCGGAAACACCCGCCAGTTCCGGCCGCGCAGAATATGGGCCGCTTCCGCGCCAATTCCTGAAGAACACCCCGTAATCAGGATGGAGCAAGGCGCAGACACCCCCTCTGGCAGGTCATTCATTGCGGGCCGATCCAATACAAAAGATCCATAGACAACAGGCACGACGCACCTGGCGCCCGAGTCCTATCAGATCGGGTCGCCGGAAAGCAATTTCGGCACCGGTCCGGCAAACCCTGCAGCCTCCTTGATGAACTGTCCTTTCAGGGACGGCATCCGGTCCACCAGCCCCAGTCCAAAGTCCCGGACGGCCCGCAACACATCATTGTCGTTGGAAAACAGCCGGTTCAGCACGTCAGTGACCACCCCCATCTGGAATGTGTCGAAGCGGCGCCAGCGCTGATAGCGCTCAAGAACATCAAAGCCGCCAATATCCTGGCCAAGACGGCGGGCCTCCACAATAACTTCTGCGAGTGCGGCCACATCCTTGAAGCCGAGATTGAGCCCCTGGCCCGCGATCGGATGAATGCCGTGGGCCGCATCCCCAATGAGGGCAAAGCGCGGTTTCACAAAGTCCCGGGCCAGTTTCAGGCCAAGCGGATAGGCGCGGCGTGGGCCATCCAGCTCCAGCGTGCCCAGATGGTGGCCAAACCGGCGTTCCAGTTCCAGTTCGAAGGTAAAATCATCCGCGCGCAAAAGCCGGTCTGCATCTGCCGTCTTTTCGGTCCACACAAGCGATGACCGGTTGCCGGGAAGCGGCAGGATGGCGAAGGGACCGGCGGGCAGAAAATGTTCCTCCGCCCGGCCGCCATGGGGCCGCTCGTGCCGGATGGTTGTGACGATGCCCGACTGGCCATAGTCCCAGTTGACGGTTCGGATGCCGGCCAGGTCCCGCAATTTGGAGCGCACCCCATCGGCAGCCACCAGAAGGCGGCCTTTGAGAACCGTACCATCGTCCAGGATCAACTCAGTGTGATCCGCCTGAGTGCGGAACGTATCGGCCGTCACCGGGGCATGGAAGGCTACACCCAGCGCCTTGGCCGCCTTGTAAAGCGCCGGCATCATCACCCCGTTCGGCATCATATGGGCAAAGGCTTCCCCGGCCGTTGCCTCGCCGTCAAAGGTCAGGAACACCGGACGCACCGTATCGCGCAGCTTGCTGTCCGTCACGATCATTTCGGTGATCGGCTGGGCCTTGCCCTGAATGGTCTGCCAGATGCCCAGTTGGGTCAGCATGCGTGAGGCTGCAGCCGCAATGGCCGAAGCGCGCGGGTCCTTGTGCAGCTGATCCATCGGTTTGGGATCCACCACCGCGCAGGACAAGTCCGGGTCTCCCTGTTTGAGGGCAACGGCCAGCGACAGGCCCACATAGCCGCCACCGGCAATCACCACATCATACATTCCGGCGCTCTTTTTGCTCTTCGCCACTGCTTTTCTCCCGGCCCTCAGCTTCCCAAAGGGCATCTTGACTTCAAGGTGAGGTCCCGTCCAAGAGTGCAGATCAGGGCCGCCCGGTCCGGACACCTCTTGTGCCGCTCTATGTAACAGGGATATCGCCGTTGACCACCGCCATCGACAATCTTCTTCAGATTCTGGATCTGGAACCGCTGGAACACAACCTGTTCCGGGGTCGCAGCCCCCAGGTTGGCTGGCAGCGCGTATTTGGCGGCCAGGTGATTGGCCAGGCGCTTGTGGCGGCGTCCCGTACGGTGGTTGAAGACCGCCATGTCCATTCGCTTCACGGCTATTTCCTGCGTCCGGGCGATCCCCAGGTTCCGATCATTTATGACGTTGACCGTATCCGCGATGGCGGCAGTTTTACCACGCGGCGTGTTGTCGCCATCCAGCATGGGGAAGCCATCTTCTCCATGTCCGCCTCTTTCCAGGTTCAGGAAGACGGCCTGAGCCATCAGGCGGAAATGCCGGATGTGCCCAAACCCGATGACTTGCCGAGCGATCAGGATCTGAAGGACAAGTTCCTGTCCGTTGCCCCTGAAAATGTCCGCCGCTATTGGGAGCGGGAACGGCCGATTGAAATGCGGCCTGTGGAACTGACCCACTATTTCAGCAAGGAACCGCTGCCACCGGCGCAATATGTCTGGGTGCGCGCAACCGGGACCTTGCCGGAGGACAAACGCATTCACCAATGCGTTCTGGCCTATGCCTCGGACCTCACGCTTCTGGACACGTCGCTGTTTCCCCATGGCACCTCGGTTTTCAGCCCGAAGATCCAGGCAGCCAGCCTGGACCATGCCATGTGGTTCCACCGGCCGTTCCGGGCAGACGAATGGCTGCTTTACGCAACCGACAGCACCTCCTCCTCCGGATCACGCGGCATGAACCGGGGCGCCCTTTATGCAATGGACGGTACGCTTGTCGCCTCCACCGCCCAGGAAGGTCTGATCCGGCTGCGCAAGAAGGACTAAATTCTCTTCAAAGCCCCTGGTCTTCTGCAGACCAGCCAGGATCTGTCTGCCGGTCCCGGAGACGGTCAGGGGCTGGTGAAGCCCGAAATTGCCAGCGGGTTGTCGGTCATGGCCTTGGGATCGGGCGTATCCGGCAGAAGCGCGCCTGAAAACGCCTCGAACATCTTGCGCACAAAACCTTCCGGCAGATCCTTGGTGATGAACACCATGCGCGTGCGCCGGTCCTTATCCGGCCAGGCCTCGAGCGTCGCGGGGGGATGAAACACGTGCTGAACCCCGTGAATAACGACCGGCCGGTCAGGATCTTCCGCCAGTTGCACAATGCCCTTCACCCGCAACAGTTTCGGCCCATGGGCAGAACGCAACAGGTCCAGGAACATTTCAAGCGCTGAGGCTGAAACAGGCCGGCTGGTGGCCAATGTAAAGGCCCGGATGGTCTCGCTGTGGCGGTTGACGTCATGCGCATGGTCATGCCCGTGAGCATGGGCTCCATGAGCGTGAGAGGGGCTGTGGCTGTGGCCATGGCTGTGAGCGTGTCCGCCATGGTGATGATCATGATGCGCATGGCCGTGATCCGCCGCATAGGCCTCTTCATTCAGCCAGGCCGCCACATCAGCAATCTTGCTGTCCGGATCATAAAGACCGGCATTGAAAAGGGTGACCGGCACAGCCTCGCCCGACTGCACGTCCAGCCGTTTGGCTCCCGGATTAAGCTGGGCCAGGCGCTTGTGCAGGCTGTCAAAATCTGCCTGAGCAGCACCCGGCGTTACAAGATCCGTCTTGGTGAACACAATCCGGTCAGCAACGGCCGCCTGTTTACGCGCCTCCTCATGGGCCGCAAGCGTCGACAGGCCATTGACTGCATCGACAAGCGTGACCACGCTGTCGAGCCGGTAGCGCATGACCAGATAGGGATGCAGCATGATCGTGTGCAGGATCGGAGCCGGGTCCGCAAGACCGGTCGTCTCGATGATCACCCGGCTCAAGCGCTCCGTGCGGCCATTGTCGAGATGACGCAGAAGATTTTCCAGGGTGGTGACCAGATCCCCACGGATCGTGCAGCACAGGCAGCCGGAGGACAATTCGATAATGCCGTCTCCTGCCTGATCCACAAACAGGTGGTCAAGCCCGATTTCCCCGAATTCGTTGATGATGACGGCCGTGTCCGCCATCTCCGGATCTTTCAGAATGCGGTTGAGCAGCGTCGTTTTGCCCGCACCGAGAAACCCGGTTATGACCGAAAGGGGAATGGGCGGTTTGGGCCCACGGGCCGGCTTGTCTGCATTTTCAGAGGCACCCATGCGCCTGTCTCCCGTCGTATCGCCGCTGAAGATTTTGAAGACGCACGGCTAACACCCTTTCCCCCCAAGCGTCAAAGGGCAGAAAAAAGGCAGACAGATTGGTCTAAGAGGAGAAGGTGACGAGGAAGTGGTTTATCCGGCGTTCAGAACCGGTTCGTCCTCGACCACCTCTTCGGGAGTGCCGCCGGATGCATCGGCTGTTGTCTCTTCTTCCGCCAGATCCATCGGGGTCAGATCCTGAACCAGGCCGGTTTCCCCTGCAGCGCCGTCCTCGTCCATCGAGTCCGTATCCACAACAAGACGAACAGCCTCGGCGGCCTTTCGAAGGGTCGCGACGACCTGATCAACCGAAACGCCATCTTCCAGCTGATCGGCAGACAATTCGGCAAGGCTGGCAAGAGCCCGGATGGTAGCAGTGGATCTCGGTTCAATCATCATGCGATCTCTCGATCTGACGGGTCCCGGCAAGCGCTCTGCAAAAGATGACTTAACGGGCGTCACTGCAAACTGCGCCCAAAGCCTGCCATTTTCGAATAAATGCTTACTCCAGTGTTAAGCATCACTGTAAATAAACAGTTAACCAGCCATCCGGATCAAGCGCTACGGCGCGCGCCAGCCCGTTTGTCACCGGTTATTTGCGCGGACTTGGAGTTGGGACCGGCACGGTGAAATCAAGGCCTTTGCGGAAGATGGACCCGGGCGCTGCCTGGACGGCATCCGTGCCCGCCAAAGAGGCGGCTGCGGCCGTTTGGGGAATAGCCCCGGCACTGCCAATGTCTTCAGAGGCCAGCAGTTTTGAACGGATTTTGGTCTCCGCAAGCCGCACCGGATTGGCAGTGGGCACCGGAACCGCACCTTCCGCCGCAGAACCTGCAGCAGCAGCAGCCTCAACGGACGGTGCTCCCTCCGGATTGCCGAGCCCGACCTGAAGTGGCCGGTAGGCGATGCGGCGCGGGCCAATGGTCCGGTCCAGGATCTTTGCCCAGTCTGCCTTGCCATTGGCCAGCATGAAGCCGCTGTCGTCGATTTTTTTCAGCTGCTTGTCGTCGGCTTTCTTGAAAAACAAAAATCCGCCGCCGGATTTGTTCTGCATGTCGAACCGGGCCATGTAACTTTTGGCCCCCGGGCTTTTGTTGCGCCGGCAATAGCCATCGGCTGGTGGATTGGCGGATGGTCCGGACAAGGCAGTGACCGTTTTGCCGCCTTTGCGCTTCTTGAATCCCTTGTCAAAGAGCTGACGGGCAAACGCCGTACGCTCCAGCCCCGAACTGGCCCCCAGGATCACGGCAATCAAAGTGCGTCCCCGACGGGTGACAGACGCAGCAACATTGTAGCCCGAATTGCAGATATAGCCGGTCTTCATGCCGTTGGCGCCGGGCACCCGCAGCAGAAATTCACGGTTGGCAGACCGCAGAGTCTTCTTGCCGAAGCGGATGCCCGGATGATTGTAATACTCCCGCGCCTGCGGAAAATCTTTCCGAAGCGCCATGGCCAGGATGGCCATGTCCCGCGCTGTGGTGACCTGACGGTTGTCGGGCAGCCCGTGCGGATTGGTGAAACGGGTGCTGGTCATGCCGAGACGCTTGGCCTCCGCATTCATCTGGTCAATGAACGCTGCTTCCGATCCGCCCACGGCCTCGCCCAGCGCCACGGCAACATCATTGGCCGACTTGATCAGAATGATCTTCAGCGCCGTATCAACGGTGAACCGGGTCCCCACCTTGAAGCCCATCTTGCTTGGCGGCTCTGAAATGGAATTCTTGGACTGGACGACGGCGGAGTTCAAAGTGATGCGGCCTTCGCGGACCGCCTTGAACGTGACATAGGCTGTCATCATCTTGGTCAGGGACGCCGGATACCATTTCCGTGTGGCGCTCTTTTCTTCAAGAACCGCACCGGACGTAGCATCAACAAGGATAAAAGCGCCAATATCCGCGCGCGCAGGCCCCATCATCCCGCCGGTCACCGACAGGAGAAGCACATATACAAAGACGGTCAGGCGGCCAATTGAGCTCGCAAACACGTGTATCCCTCTCTGGTCACACTGCTCATGAGAAACGCACACAGGTTAAGGACTGTTTGCCTTTTTGCTGTGTCCCTAAAAAACCGGATTGCACGGGTAAGGGCAACCCCTTGTGAAAAGTCCCAGCGTGGTGTTTTTTTAAGCACAAGACTATTTACCAGGCAGTTTACAAGCCGGGTGTGCGGGGCCATTTGAAAACGCAGCTGCTTTTTGAACTGTTGCACAGGCTCATCGCCGCACAGGAATCTGGCCCGGCTCTTGCTTCATCAGACAGGTTGACGTGCCCCTCCCTGCCATGCCCCTCTCACACAGCATGGCGGGACCCCATTCAAAGTGCAGTGGCGTAACGGGCCTGAAAGGCGGAACAGGATGTATGATGCTGCGGCAGCATCACAATTGAAACCGGAGACGCCGGATCTGCAGCGGGTCAAGGGCGCCGCGCGCGTCCGGTTTGCATGCAGCAACGGCACCACCCGGCTGGCAGACCTTTATCAGAAGGGCTCGGCCAAAGTGCGCCTGCCAAAGGTCTATGACAGCCCGGCGACGGCGGTCCTGATCAACACAGCCGGAGGCCTGACCGGCGGGGATGAACTGTCTTACAAGATCGAGGCTGCGGAAAACACACACGCAATTGTGACCAGCCAGACCGCAGAACGCGCCTATCGCAGCGTGTCCGGCTCCGCAAAAATAACAGGGTCGCTAACGGTCGGCCCCGGCGCCACCCTGGAATGGCTGCCCCAGGAAACCATCCTGTTCGACCGCTCGTGCCTGTCCCGGACCCTGACAGCAGAGCTTGCCGAAGACGCCAGGCTGATGATGCTGGAAACGGTGATTGTCGGCCGTACAGCCATGAACGAGACGATCGCCACGCTTGCTTTCAAGGACCGCTGGCGCATCCGGCGCGGCGGCAAACTGATCTTTGCCGACGATGTCCGGCTGACCGGCCGGCCAGACAACGTTCTGGCCGGACCGGCAACCGCCGCGGGCGGGCATGTGTTTGCCACCTTTGCCGATGTCCACCCGGACGCCGAAGACCGGCTTGCGGGTGCCCGGACCTGCCTTGAAAACGCCCGCACAGCAGCAGCAAGCCACCAGGTCGCAGCGGCGGTCAGCGCCTGGAACGGCTTGCTGACTGCCCGCTTTGTGTCCAATGATAGCCGTGCCCTGCGCAAGGCCCTGATTTCTTTTTTGACCGGTTACCGCGCGGCAGAGCTGCCGCGCGTCTGGTCCTGCTAGTTCGGAGGATTATCGAGTGAACCTGACCCCTCGCGAGAAGGACAAACTGATCGTTTCCATGGCCGCCATGGTGGCCCGCCGCCGGCTGGAACGCGGCGTGAAACTCAATTACCCGGAGGCGGTCGCCCTGATCACCGACTTTGTCGTGGAAGGCGCCCGCGACGGGCGCAGTGTGGCCGATCTGATGGCCGCCGGTGCCAAGGTGCTCACCCGGGACCAGGTCATGGAAGGGGTTGCGGAAATGATCCACGATGTCCAGGTGGAAGCAACGTTTCCGGACGGGACGAAACTGGTGACCGTGCACGAGCCAATCCGCTAAAGCAGTATAAAGGGCTCAGACGCCTGCTTGAAGCCTCCAACAGCGGGCCGATCATTTTTTGAAATTTACCGCTGAACAGCAAGGCAGCATGAAAAGCTGGCTGAGCTGAAACTCAAAAGGAAAACGCCATGATCCCTGGAGAAATATTCCCCGCCGATGGCGAGATCGAACTGAACAGCGGGCTGGAAACGGTCGAACTGGACGTCTCCAACACCGGCGACCGGCCGGTTCAGGTCGGTAGCCACTATCACTTTGCCGAAACCAATCCAGGCCTTGCCTTTGACCGGGACAAGGCCAAGGGCATGCGCCTTGATATTCCCGCCGGAACCGCCGTGCGCTTCGAGCCGGGCCAGACCCGCACCGTTACGCTGGTGCCCTACCGGGGCAACCGGACGGTTTACGGCTTCAATCAGAACGTCATGGGCCCGCTTTGACCTTTTGGGAGAGTGTTTTGAAGATCCCCCTGATACCCATCTTTCTGGCAATGGTGATGAGCGCTCCGGTTCCTGGCGCCGCCCAGCAAGCCTTGCCGGAGGGGTGCAGTGATGCCCAGACCCAGACGGAACTGAATTTCTGTTCCTTCAAGGCCTACGAAAAAGCCGACAAGGACGTTAAGGCAGCTCTGCAAAAGGCCCTTGCCACGGTAAAAGACTGGTCGCCAGAGTCAGCCAAAAAGCTGCAGGACGCCCAGAAAAGCTGGATCGCCTACCGGGAGCGCGCCTGCGATATCTATGAATATCCAGGCAATGGAACAATCGCACCGCTTTTGATGAACGAATGTCTTTTGAAGATTACCCAGGACCGGACCGCCGATCTTGAAACCCTGGCGGCGGGGCTGGGCAATTGAGATCCTGTGCCCTCGGCCTTGCTGTGCTCACGGCCGCTGTCCTGTCTGCGTCTCAAAGCTTTGCCCAGGAGCGCCCGGCAGAGGCGGCCCTTGATTGCGGCTATCCGCTGAATGACGAGGAGCGCAGTTTTTGCGCGGACAAGGCCTTGAAAGACGCCGAAGACAGCCTGAAGGGCGCCTATGACCAGCTCCATGCCAAGCTGGTGGAGATGGACAGGGCCCGGAGCGGAGCCCAAAAGGGCGGCCCGGCCGCCCTGGAAGATGCGCAGGCCGCCTGGACCACCTTCCGGAACAAGGATTGCAAGGCCTACAGCCTGCCGTTTCGCGGCAGCGCGCGGGGCAACGACCTTTTCACAAGCTGCATGATCGTTCTGACCATGCAGCGAACCGATGACCTGAGCGCAACGCTCAACGACTACGACAACTGATCGCCGACAGGAGCAACCATGGCCTACAAGATGCCCCGTGCCGCCTATGCGGACATGTTCGGACCCACCACCGGCGACAGGGTGCGCCTCGCCGATACCGATCTCATCATTGAGGTGGAAAAGGACTACACCACCTATGGCGAGGAAGTGAAATTCGGCGGCGGCAAGGTGATCCGCGACGGCATGGGCCAATCCCAGGCCCCGCGCAGCGCCGGAGCGGTCGACACCGTGATCACGAACGCGTTGATCGTGGACCACTGGGGCATCGTCAAGGCGGATGTCGGTCTGAAGGACGGCCGCATAGTCGGCATTGGCAAGGCGGGCAACCCGGATGTACAGCCCGGTGTCGACATTGTTGTCGGGCCCGGAACGGAAGCGATTGCCGGCGAGGGCAAGATCCTGACCGCCGGAGCCCTGGATGTGCATATTCACTTTATCTGCCCGCAGCAGATCGATGATGCGCTCATGTCCGGCGTCACCACCATGCTGGGCGGCGGCACCGGACCGGCCACGGGCACAAATGCGACGACCTGCACGCCCGGGCCCTGGCACATCACCAGGATGCTGCAGTCGGCAGACAGTTTTCCCATGAACCTGGCCTTTGCCGGCAAGGGCAATGCCTCGCTGCCTGCCGCTCTGGAAGAACAGATCCTGGCGGGCGCCTCGGCATTGAAGCTGCATGAGGACTGGGGCACGACCCCGGCAGCCATCGACACCTGCCTGTCGGTGGCCGATGAATATGATGTCCAGGTGATGATCCACACGGACACGCTGAACGAATCCGGCTTTGTTGAAAACACCACCGCCGCTTTCAAGGACCGCACCATCCATGCCTTCCACACGGAAGGCGCCGGGGGCGGCCATGCCCCTGACATCATCAAGGTCTGCGGCGAAACCAATGTTCTGCCATCCTCGACCAACCCGACCCGGCCCTATACGGTCAACACGCTGGAAGAGCATCTGGACATGCTGATGGTCTGTCACCATCTGGACAGCTCCATTCCCGAAGATGTTGCCTTTGCCGAAAGCCGCATCCGCAAGGAAACGATCGCGGCCGAAGACATTCTCCATGACATGGGCGCCTTTTCGATCATCGCCTCCGACAGCCAGGCCATGGGCCGGGTCGGTGAAGTGATCATCCGCACTCTGCAGACCGCCCACAAGATGAAAGTCCAGCGCGGGCGCTTGAGCGAAGAAGCGGGCGAAAACGACAATCTGCGGGTCAAACGCTACATGGCCAAGATCACCATCAACCCGGCCATTGCCCACGGGCTCGACCAGCATGTCGGCTCCGTGGAAATCGGCAAACTGGCGGATCTGGTGCTCTGGGACCCGAAATTCTTCGGCGTGAAGCCGGACATGGTGCTGAAGCTCGGCACGATTGCAGCCGCGCCCATGGGCGATCCGAATGCCTCCATTCCAACCCCGCAGCCGGTCCATTACCGGCCGATGTTCGGCGCATTTGGCAAGGCCATGACCCAGAGCCGCGTCACGTTCGTCTCCCAGGCGGCCTATGATGCGGATGTGAAGGCAACCGCCGGTCTCGACAGCCTGGTCCTGCCGGTCAAGAACGTGCGCGGCGGCATTTCCAAGAAATCCATGGTGCTGAACGACGCCACGCCGCAAATCGAGGTGCACCCGGAGACCTATGAAGTGCGCGCCGATGGCGAGCTGCTGACCTGCGAACCGGCCGAGGTGCTGCCGATGGCGCAGCGCTACTTCCTGTTTTAAGGTGCAGACAGCACGGTCAGGGAGGCAAAAATGTATACAGTTGTGGGATTTCCCCGCACCCGCGCAATGCGCGTCATCTGGCTTCTGGAGGAGCTGGGACTGGCCTATGAGCTCATTCCGGCGCTGCCGCAATCGGACGAAGCCCGGGCTGCCAATCAGGGCGGCAAAGTGCCGGTCCTGCTTGAGGACGGCACTGCGATCACCGAGTCCGTTGCGATCTGCACCTATCTGGCCGACAAGCATGACGGTTGTACCTTTCCCGCAGGCACGCTGGACCGCGCCCGGCAGGACAGCATCACCCAGTTTGCAGTCGACGTGCTGGAGGGCGCCCTTTGGACCGCCGCCAAAAACACGTTCATCCTGCCGGAAGACCTGCGTCTTCCTGCAATCAAGGACGTGTGCCGGTACGAATTCGCCAAGGGGCTGGACACGCTTGCGCGCTGGCTGGGCGAGGGGCCCTATGTGATGGGCGAGACCTTCACCATTGCCGACATCATCCTGGGCCATTGTTCCGGATGGGCCGTGGTTGCCAAATTCGACCTGCCCAAGGACGGCCCGGTCCATGCCTATTTCAAACGCCTGCGGGACCGGCCGGCCTATCAGGCCACCAAAGCAAGGATCGACGCCGCACAATGATCCGGGTACAGAAAATTTACCGTGCTGCAGAGTGGCAAGGCACCCCGGCCGACCGGGTCACCCTCGATCTGGACGAGCGCTACCGGCGCCGGGCGGTGCTAACCGGAGCAGGGGGACTGACCTTCCTGCTGGACGAACCCCTGGCCGTACATCTGCACCATGGCGACGCGCTGGAGCTGGAAGATGGCCGTGTCGTGGAAGTTCTGGCCGAACCGGAAGACCTGGTGGAAATCGAAGCCGACAATACGGCCCATCTGGTGCGGATTGCCTGGCACCTGGGCAACCGGCACCTGCCCACCCAGCTGATGGGGACAACCCTGCGCATCCGGCGGGACCACGTGATTGAGGACATGGTGCACCAGCTTGGCGGACGGATAACGGTCCTGTCCGCCCCCTTCGATCCGGAAGGCGGCGCCTATGGCCATGGCCGCACCCACGGACATGGGCATGGACATGACCATTCCCATGACCACACGCATGATCACAGCCACACGCATGGTCACAGCCATGGCTGATCCGGTCCCATCCTCCGCGCTCTACCGGCTGATGACGTTCCTGTCGCCAGCCTTTCCCGTGGGCGCCTTCACCTATAGTCACGGCCTGGAACAGGCGGTCGAGGACGGCACAGTGACGTGCCGCACGGACCTGGAAGCCTGGCTTGGCGATATCCTGCGCTTTGGCGCTGGGCGCAACGATGCGATCCTGCTGACCCAGGCCTTGCGGGCCGCCCGGGCAGGAGACAGCCAGGCCGTTCAGGACCTGCGCGCGCTTGGCCTTGCGCTTCAGCCCAGCGGTGAGCGGTATCTGGAAACCAGCGCCCAGGGAACGGCCCTGTTTGACGCGATTGCGAAAAGCTGGCTGCCGGACGCAGGAACACCGGCGGCTGATCTTCTGCGTGGTCTTGCGGTCCAAACGGACCGGGCCTCCTGGCCCTATCCGGCCGCGCTCGGTCTCGTCTGCGCGGCCCACGGCATTCCGGAAGACGCCGCGGTGGCCAGTTTCCTGAACGCCTTTGCCGCCAATCTGGTCTCCGCCGCCATCCGCACTGTGCCCCTTGGCCAGACCGATGGCCAGACGGTAATTGCCCTTCTGGAGCCCACCGTCTTTGCCGTTGCCAGTGAGGCGGCCAGCGCCGGGCTGGATGACCTGGGCAGCGCCGCCTTTCTCGCAGATATCGCCTCCATGGCACATGAAACCCAGTATTCGAGGCTGTTCCGATCATGACATCCCCAAACGGTCCGTTGCGTGTTGGCATTGGCGGCCCGGTGGGCGCCGGCAAGACCACCCTGACCGACCGCCTGTGCAAGGCCATGCGCGCGCGCTATTCGCTCGCCGTGATCACCAATGACATCTACACAAGCGAAGACGCTGACGCGCTGGTCCGTTCCCAGGCGCTCACCAGCGACCGGATTCGCGGTGTGGAGACCGGCGGCTGCCCCCATACGGCCATCCGCGAAGACGCCTCCATCAATCTGGCGGCGGTGGAAGATCTGACCCGCACCATTCCGGATCTCGACCTGATCCTGATCGAATCGGGCGGCGACAATCTGGCAGCCACCTTTTCTCCGGATCTGGCGGATCTGACGCTCTATGTCATTGATGTTGCCGCAGGCGAGGAAATTCCCCGCAAGGGCGGGCCGGGCATTACCCGCTCTGACCTTCTGATCATCAACAAGACCGACCTTGCTCCATATGTGGGCGCAGATCTTGAGGTGATGGACCGGGATGCAAAACATATGCGCAAGGCCCGGCCGTTTGTCTTTGCCAACACAAAGGCCGGAAAAGGGCTGGAGCCCATCGTCGATTTCATCATTCAAAAGGGCGGTCTCGCCGCTTGATCTTTGCCCCGTTTCCTTTCACCTTTCCGGCCAGAGCTATGGAGTTCACACGGTGTGCTCCAGACAGGGAGTATGGTGAGATGATGTTTGACGGGATCAATCTGGTGGCGGTCGCTGCCGCCGCGATAGCCTCCTTCCTATTCGGCTCGATCTGGTATGGCGTTCTTGGCAAAGCCTGGATGCGGGCCGCCAGTTTGAGCGAGGACCAAACCAAGCCCAGCCCGCTGACCCTGGCTCTCGCCTTTGTCTGCCAGTGCGTTATGGCGTTCATCTTTGCCGGGATTATCTACCACACCGGTGACACCACCCCCCGCACGGGCCTGATCTCCGCCTTTATGGTCTGGACGGGCATTGTCATGACAACACAGATCGTCAATCACCGGTTTCAGAGCCAGCCCTGGAGCCTGACCCTGATTGACGGTGGCCATTGGCTTGGGGTTCTTGTGCTTCAGGGCTGTGTGATTGGCTGGCTGAGTTGAATTTGCCTTTGTCCCTACGTATTTGAACTCATGTACCAACGACTCGCCGACTAAAGGACTATCCTTTGGTTCTGGACGCTTCCGGGGGCCATAAGCATAATGGCGCCCGGAAAAAAAGCCGGTGCCAGGGACATAACGTCCAACACCGGCCATTATCGGTTCCGGGAGGTTTTCAAATGTCTGACTCTGTTTTTCCCGTTCCAGCGGAGGTTGCCGCGCGGGCGCATGTCGACAATGCCAAATATCTTGAAATGTACCAGCGCTCGGTGGAGGACCCGGACGGTTTTTGGGGAGAACATGGCAAGCGCGTTGACTGGATCAAGCCCTACACCAAGGTGAAAAACACCTCCTACGACTACCACAATGTTTCCATCAAGTGGTTCGAGGACGGCACCTTGAACGTCGCGGCCAATTGCGTCGACCGGCATCTTGAAACGCGCGGCGATCAGCCGGCCATCATCTGGGAAGGGGATGACCCCAGCGAACACAAGGTCATCACCTACAAGGAACTCTCCCGGGAGGTGAACAAATTCGCCAATGTCCTGCATGGCCAGGGCGTGAAGAAGGGCGACCGGGTGACCATCTATCTGCCGATGATCCCGGAAGCCGCCTATGCCATGCTGGCCTGCGCCCGCATCGGCGCGATCCATTCCATTGTCTTTGGCGGCTTTTCCCCGGACAGCCTTGCGCAGCGCATCGAGGACTGCCAATCGGAATGTGTCATCACCGCCGATGAGGGTCTGCGTGGCGGCCGCAAGGTTCCACTGAAAGCCAATGTGGACAAGGCAGCAGAAAAAGCGCCGGTCAGAAGCGTGATCGTGGTCAAGCGCACCGGTGGCGACATCCGCATGCAGACCGGGCGCGACGTCTGGTATCATGACGAAGCCTCGCGGGTGTCCGACCAGTGCGAACCGGCCGAAATGAACGCCGAAGACCCGCTATTCATTCTCTATACGTCGGGCTCAACCGGCAAGCCGAAGGGCGTGATGCACACGACCGGCGGCTATCTGGTCTATGCCTCCATGACCCATGAATATGTCTTCGACTACCATGAAGGCGATGTCTATTGGTGCACGGCAGATGTGGGCTGGGTGACCGGCCACAGCTATATTGTCTATGGGCCGCTGGCCAATGGCGCGACCACGCTGATGTTTGAAGGCGTGCCGACCTATCCGGGCCCGGGCCGTTTCTGGGAAGTGTGTGACAAGCACAATGTCAACATCTTCTACACGGCCCCGACTGCGATCCGCGCGCTGATGGGCGCTGGTGATGAGCACGTGACCGCAACTTCACGCAAGTCCTTGCGCCTGCTGGGCTCCGTCGGCGAACCGATCAACCCGGAAGCCTGGAGCTGGTATCACAACGTGGTTGGCGAAGGGCGTTGTCCGATTGTCGACACCTGGTGGCAGACGGAAACCGGCGGCATTCTGATCACCCCGCTGCCTGGCGCCACCGCCTTGAAACCCGGATCGGCCACCCGGCCATTCTTCGGCGTCCAGCCCGCGGTAGTCGACGCCGAAGGCAAGTTCCTGGACGGGGCAACGGAAGGCAATCTGGTCATCAAGGACAGCTGGCCCGGCCAGATGCGCACGGTCTATGGCGACCATGAGCGCTTCGTCCAGACCTATTTCGCCACCTATAAGGGCCTATATTTCACCGGAGACGGCTGCCGCAGGGACGAAGACGGCTATTACTGGATCACCGGCCGCGTGGATGACGTCATCAACGTGTCCGGCCACCGGATGGGCACCGCGGAAGTGGAAAGCGCGCTGGTTGCCCATACCAAGGTGTCGGAGGCTGCCGTTGTCGGCTATCCCCACGACATCAAGGGGCAGGGCATTTATGCCTATGTCACCTTGATGGAAGGGGAAGAACCAACGGATGACCTCAAGAAAGAACTGGTCAAGCATGTCCGGGCTGAAATCGGCCCGATTGCCTCTCCGGACCTGATCCAGTTTGCTCCCGGTCTGCCCAAGACCCGCTCCGGCAAGATCATGCGCCGTATCCTGCGCAAGATCGCTGAAGACAGTTTCGACAGCCTGGGGGACACCTCGACCCTGGCCGATCCGGCCGTGGTCGATGATCTGATCGACAACCGTCAAAACCGGGCCTGAAGAAGCCGCTGCGCTTCGACAGGATCCGATTGACCTTTTTCGAAAATACCCGAAAAGTCAAAAAGGCCCGCCAGTAGGCGGGCCCTTTCAATGAAATTCCCTGAAAATCACTTATTTCGACAGGTAGATCTGCTGGATTTTCTTGGCGATGTTGGAAAAGGCACCGATAAGTTCGTCCGAGGACGTCGCCATATAATAATTCCCGGTGTCCGCACAATCCTGCATCACTCTGGCCCCGCTCGATGACGACGAACTGCCGAAATACACCGTAAAGATTTCAATACCGGAACTTTTCATCGCGTCGCAAAGCGACATGCCGCGCTTCGACGATGCTCCGCTAAATCCACCACTGGTTTGCTCGACCCAATAGTCATTGGTCCCACTTAGACATGTACCACCATAGCTTTTCTTTTTGTATTTGTACTTTTTGCATTGTTTTTTAGTCCAGGTTTTCTTCTCATACTGGGTGTTGAAAGCACCATCCGTCATGATCAGAGCGAATTTGAGGACATCGTCATCATCATAGGCGGCCGGAGCAGAACTGGATGGCCAAAGGTCGGACCATTTTGGAGACAGAGTATACCACCCAATCCCGATCCCCGTATGCCCCGCCGTATAGCCATTTGTTTCCAGATCATTGATAGCAGACGTCAGAGTCGACCGGTCATCAGACAGTGGTTGAAGCACAGAATCCGAGCAAGCAGATCCTCGATAGGTTCCCGAGCCATTGCCAAGAGGCTCAACCGTATAACTCGCGTCTGTATATTCTTCGTCTCCTGTGCGCTCTGTCGCACATCTGCTGCTATAATTATTCGTCGCGGTCGCAGCATAGCTGTCCATATTTACGCCAACACTATAAGGGACGAGAGAGATCTTGACTTTGCTGTCTTCTGTGCCGTCCGGGATCAGAATATCCACGACCGATTGCGCGGCATCTTTCAAATCGTCTATCGCCCAGCCCATGGATCCTGTCACGTCGACCACCATCGCCAATTCAACGTCAAAGCGGGAATAGGCGACCTGGGCTTCTGTGCCGAACGTGAAAGCCTTCGGACCGAAGGCATCAATCCCGTAGCCGCCGAGATTGATGAAAAGATTGTTCATCGTGGCCGAGGTGCTCACCGTGACGTTGCCTTCATCACTGTTCACCGTGAAGGTCATGTTCTCGATCGCTTCGTCGAGGAAGTCCGCCGTTGCCAGGTTGGCTTTGAATGAATCTGAGATAATTTCCGTCACCTCATCATCGCTCAGCACCGACGTGGACAGTTTTGTCGCCGCAGCCAGAGCTGCCGCATCAAGGGCATAGGACAGTTTTTCACGGGCGTTCACCGCCCGGGAGACATCCATGGACGCTCCTGCCACAACGATGATGAAAACAAGCATGATCCCGAAGAGCGGGAGAATGGATCCATGCCGGTCAGTTTGGAACCGGACAGCAAGATGCCTTAAGAAGGAAATAGGTGCTTTGATCATGACGGCCTCACAGCTTTCATGATACCGTTATTACAGAAAGGTGCCTAAAGTCTTAAATGAAGATTACAAAGCAGGTTAAATAAGGCTTAATATCACTAAATAAAATTGCGAATTACACGATAGAGCTCTGGTCTTATTTTAGCACAGCGCTCGAGGCACCGCTATTTTACTGCAATCAGAACACACTTATTGACGGCTGTCTCAACCAGTCCAACCAGCTTGAACATGGCTGCACAGACCGGAAAGGGGGATCTTTGGAGCCATATCCTATGGCTCCAGCTCCGTATCCCAGTACAGGAAATCCAGCCAGCTATCGTGAAGATAATTGGGTGGGAACGCGCGGCCATTGTTGTGCAGATCCTGAATGGTCGGCTGAAAGGGCATGTGCATGGGCCACATGTTCAGCTGCTGGCAGGACTTGTTGGACTTGCGCAGATTGCAGGGGGAGCAGGCAGTAATCACATTATCCCAGGTGGTCAAACCACCCTTGGAGCGGGGAATGAGATGATCAAAGGTCAATTCTTCTTTCGAGCCGCAATACTGACACTGAAATTTGTCGCGGAGAAAGACGTTGAAACGGGTAAAGGCAGGATAACGGCTGGGTTTCACAAAGGTCTTGAGCGAGACAACGCTCGGTAATCGGAACTCGAAGCTCGGACTTCGGACCGCCGCATCATATTCTGCAACGATATTGACCCGATCCAGAAACACCGCCTTGATCGTGTCCTGCCACGACCACAAAGACAAGGGATAGTAACTCAAAGGCCGGTAATCCGCATTGAGCACCAACGCCGGATGGGCTCCCGACGAGACCGCTATCGTCACCTTCCGCTCCTCACACCTACTCAGATCGTCCGGTGCCCGGTCAAACGGACAGCGGAACTTGTCCTTTTGTGACGGGAGTATTGTAGTGCCGAGGTGACAGTCTTGTGAAGCCCGTCAAATTCATTTCTGAAGGGGTATGTTGACAGGTGTTCACCGGCAAAGGATTTTCCCTAAATCTATGAATCATTTGCCAAAACTGAATAACATCTGGACGGCTGTGGCAATTTTGCACAGCGCAAGAAAAAAGGGCGCCTTTATAGCGCCCTTCATTTGACCGGGATCTGTCACCGGATCCCAAATCGAATCAGTTCGCGGTCCAGTCGCGAATGTCAACAAAATGACCGGCAATGGCAGCCGCTGCGGCCATGGCCGGCGAAACCAGATGCGTGCGGCCCTTGTGTCCCTGGCGGCCTTCAAAGTTCCGGTTCGACGTTGACGCGCAGCGCTCGCCCGGCTTCAGCTTGTCCGCATTCATGGCAAGGCACATGGAACAGCCCGGCTCGCGCCATTCGAACCCGGCCTCCTTGAAGATCAGATCCAGGCCTTCTTCCTCGGCCTGTTCCTTCACAAGACCCGAGCCCGGCACGACCATCGCGCTCACGTGCTCAGCCACCTTGTGATTGCCGATGACAGCGGCTGCGGCCCGCAGATCTTCGATCCGGCCATTGGTGCAAGAGCCGATAAAAGCCCGATCGATCTTGATATCGGTGATCTTCGTGCCCGGTTCCAGACCCATATAGTCCAGAGCGCGCTTCTTGGATTCACGCCGGTTTTCGTCGTCGATCTCCTGCGGATTGGGCACAACGCCTTCCACGGAGACGACATCTTCCGGAGAAGATCCCCAGGAAACGATTGGCGGCAGATTGGCCGCATCCAGCTCGATCACCTTGTCGAAATAGGCGTCCGCATCGGAGTGCAGCGTGCGCCAATAGGCCTGCGCCATCTCCCAGGCTTCGCCTTTCGGAGCTTTCGGACGGCCCTGCACATAGTTGAATGTGGTTTCGTCCGGGGCAATCAGACCAGCACGCGCACCGGCTTCAATGGACATGTTGCACACGGTCATGCGGCCTTCCATGGTCAAGGACCGGATCGCATCCCCTGCATATTCAATCACATAGCCCGTACCGCCGGCGGTGCCGATCTTGCCGATGATCGCCAGGACAATGTCCTTCGCAGTCACCCCTTCAGGCACCTCGCCATTGACCTTGACCAGCATGTTCTTGGCTTTTTTCTGGATCAACGTCTGGGTGGCCAGAACGTGCTCCACTTCGGATGTACCAATGCCGTGGGCGAGCGAACCGAAAGCCCCGTGGGTGGAGGTATGACTGTCGCCGCAGACAATCGTCATGCCCGGCAGGGTAAAGCCCTGTTCCGGTCCGACGATATGAACCACACCCTGGCGCATATCCAGTTCCGAATAATATTCGACACCGAACTCGGCCGCATTCTTGGCCAGTGTTTCCACCTGAAGCGCCGATTCCGGATCGTCAATCCCGTCGCGGCGGTCCGTGGTCGGCACATTATGGTCCACCACTGCGAGTGTCTTTTGCGGCTGGCGGACCTTGCGGCCATTCATACGCAGACCCTCAAAAGCCTGCGGACTGGTCACTTCATGGACCAGATGCCGGTCAATATAAAGCAGGCCCGTGCCGTCGGGCTGCATGTCGACGACGTGGTCGTCCCAAATCTTGTCATAAAGCGTGCGCGGCTTTGCCATGGGTCTCTCCTCATTCCGGCCGTCGGTCCGGCAGCGCCTGCGTCCCGGCGCGCCTCCGGCCTCCTTGTCCTATTCTGCACAAAACAGCCTGGACATCTGCGAATGCCGCCCGGAGCCTGCCGGAGGGTCCAGCAGACCGTGTTTCTAGGGGGCCATATTGGTTGTTTTTCCGGACAGCGCGCCTGCGTCAGACACCTGTCCCTCATGGTATGTGAATGACCCAGCTCCGGCGGAAGGTCAAGCTCCAGCCGGTTGAGCTGAATTCAACTGAGATTGACCAGCGCCCGTCACATCAGGCCTGACAGCAAAAAGGCGGCCCCGGCAGGACCGCCTTTCAAAATGAAACTCTTCAGTCACCTGAACCGGCTTATTCAGCGGCGGTTTCCGCAGCTTCCTGCTCAGCCTTTTTGGCTTCGGCCTTGGCAGCCTTGGCAGCAGCAGCTGCCGCGCGGGCTTCCTCGTTGAGGCGCTTGGAGCGGACGTTGGTGTTTTCGGTGATACGGGCGGACTTACCACGACGGTCACGCAGGTAGTAAAGCTTCGCACGGCGCACTTTACCGCGCCGGACCACTTCCACACCTTCCAGCATCGGGGAATAGACCGGGAAGACACGTTCGACGCCTTCACCATAGGAGATCTTACGAACAGTGAAACTTTCGTTGATGCCGCCACCGGAGCGGGCAATGCAGACACCTTCATAAGCCTGCGTACGGGTCCGGTTGCCTTCCGTCACCTTAACGTTGACGCGCACCGTGTCACCGGGAGAAAATTCAGGCAGCTTGCGCTGTGCCTCGATTTTCGCCATTTCTTCAGCGTTGAGCTGCTCGATGATATTCATGGCATTTTTCCCTTTTCAATTACAAGGTGGTCAGAGCGTTGTCCGTCACAGGCGGAAACGGGTTCACCAGCCTTGGGCCATGTTGCATATCGGCCAGGCTTTCCAGAGGACATCTGCCCCTTGCGGCAGACCCCTGGAGAAAGACTTCAATAGTTTTGAGACATCTTCGCCCAGCTTTCGCGGGCGTATACAGCATATTCACCGGCTTGTCATGCGGATTCTTCGACCGGCACACAGCCCCTCACGCGCAGCCTGTGATCAAGTGCGTCCTCGCCCTGATGAACCTTGCAAAAGCAGCGGCACAAGTGCCGCTGCCAATGTCTAGCATTGCCTAAAGTAATTTATTTTTAGCCTCGTCAGATCTTTACAACCTGCGAGCCTTTTTTAGTTGTAATAGTGGATGATTAACATAAAAATAAGGATTTGTCACGATGACAGTTACGGCATTTAGATTATAAAATTCCTTACCAATCAATAAGAGCAATAGAGATATTTCAAGATTGAACCAAATGGCCCCAGATCATTCCATCTTACTGACAAAACTCTATACATCTGCTTTATTCGATGGCGGGCTCACCAGCGTCCTGTCCGATCTAGCCTCTTGCTATCCTGATCTGCCGATTTCCTACCAGGCCCAGTGTGTCTACGAGAACAAGTTCTATGACTGCGCCATATTCAACCATGGCCGCGACGCTGAACGGCGGCTCAGAACGTGTAGCTCCCGCAATCCTTTTCCACCGATCGCCCTAAAATGCGACGTCTCCGACGTGGTCTTCACCGGAGATCATATTTCGCCGGAAGACGTTGAAAAATTAGATTTTTTTGATGAATTCCTGAAAGACCATCGAGAAATCAACCGGGCTTTCGGGGTGATCTTGCATCGGCAGGGCGATGATTCTGCCTTTGTTGCAGCCAATCTGCCCCGCACCATGGCTGAGCGGGAAGAAGAGCATGTCCGCCAGTTGTTCGGATTCTTGAGACCGCACCTGCAAGGAGCATTTGGCCTGCTCTTGGAAACCGCCAAACGACAGACAGAGCCCGCAAATCCGGCATTCTGGCTCGACCAGATCCCCACCTCTGCGCTGATTGTCGCGCCGGACGGCAAAGTCAAACATCTCAACCGGCAGGCAGAGCGCAAATTAAGTGGCCGCAGTCTCCTGCAAATCGACAAGATGGTGCGCCTGACCGCCTGCACTCCCCACGGACGCGCCGCTTTGACACATGCCCTGGACAAGGCCGCGCAAACCGCGTTGCCTGTTGGACCCGTCCCACTGTCGGACAAGAACCGGGGCGGCGCCTTCGTTTTTGTCCTGCCCCTGGACAAGCGGGACCGCATCCATCCGGGACTGGCGCCTTTCATTGTTCCCGGTCTACCCTTGCTGGTCACCTGGTTCGACCCGGAGGACGCCCCGGCGCAATCTTCAAAAATTCTGTCGACAGCCTTTGGGCTGACCGGCCGCGAGGGTCTTCTGGTTCAGGAACTCATTCTTGGCTCATCCTTGAAGGAAGCCGCTGAAAACCTGGACATTTCCTACAACACCGCCCGCAATCACCTGGCCAATATCACCTCAAAGACGGGGTCCCGTTCTCAAGGAGACGTGATCCGGCGGGGATCACAGATTCTGGCCCGTCTGGGTGAAGGCACCTCCCGCCTCTGATACCAGCCTTATAACAAGCGCAGTTGCTCATGACCTATTTGACCGCGCTTGGTATTCCCAAATAAAACCCTATTGGATGATTTTTCAGGGTCAGCCCCCTAGTCATCCTGCAGATAGGCTGTCCATAGATCCGGGCGGCGCTCCCGAGTGAGGCGTTCTGCTTCCTGCTGACGCCATGCATCGATTTTGCCGTGATTTCCCGAGGTCAACACCTGCGGGATGGCACGGCCCTCAAAATCAGCTGGACGGGTATAGTGCGGGTGCTCCAGTAGACCGGTCTCAAAACTCTCCGTATCCGCACTTTCCATATTCCCCATCACCCCGGGGAGCAGCCGGATCACCGCATCCAGAAGCGTGATCGCACCGATTTCACCGCCGGACAGGATGTAATCACCGATCGACACCTCTTCCAGATCCCGCGCCTCGATCACCCGCTGATCAACGCCCTCGAACCGGCCGCAGATGATGACAGCCCCCGGTCCTTCGGCCAATTCGTGGGCGCGCGCCTGGGTCAGCGGCGTGCCCCGCGGGCTCATGAGCAATCTGGGGCGCGGGTCGCCGGCCGGCGCTGCCGCATCGATTGCCTTGGCCAGAATGTCAGCCCTGAGCACCATGCCCGCCCCGCCCCCAGCCGGCGTGTCATCCACACTGCGGTGCTTGTCGGTTGCAAAGTCCCGGATCTGACAGGTTTCGAACTGCCACAACGCCTTTTCCAGCGCCCGTCCCGACAGGCTATGACCCAGAGGTCCTGGAAACATGTCCGGGTAAAGTGTCAGGATGGTTGCTTTGAAAGACATCTGAAGATCTTCTAAAGGTTTACAGCGTAAAAGAGCTGGGGCAGCGGGCTGGAAGTGGTCAACCCCCTTCAGAGAACAGAAAGAGAAGAATCCTCTTCTTTCTCAAAAGAGAACATTAACCCTGAAACTCGAAATCTTTCCCTATCCACCAGTCAATTCCGACATGGCAAGAACTGATTAAGGCTCACCGGTCATTCTGACAAGAGAGTTTTCAATAGGTTGTTCCGCCGTGATCCACTTTCCAGTTCTACGTTTGAAACTTCCGGCTTTCGTCCAAAAACGGGTCGACCAGCATTATCTCGACGTGTCCCTGAGCCGCGTCCTGCCGCTGGCGGTTCTGATGACGTTCGGCATTCTGGTGGGCCTGGTCTTCAACACAGGGGTCGGCCACCCTTATGACAAGGTAATCCATATCGGCTTTTATGCCTTGCTGACCCTGTCTATTCACGCCCTGTTCTGCTGCCGGCTGCGCATTTCTGCCGTGGTTGCCTTCGGCATGGGTGTGGCCGGGGAACTGGCCCAGGGCTTTCTGCCCCACCACGAAATGTCGCTCCCTGACACGGTCGCAAATGGCATCGGCGTGGCGCTGGTTGTCGCCCTGATCGCCTTGTTGCGCTCGGAAGTCACGCAGGCGGTGCGGGACGCAGAGGAAGACCTTAATCTGAACCAGATGGGTCTGGAACCGGTCCCGATCCGCTATTTTTCCGGAGACACGCCCTCAGAGGGATCTGGAGCCTCTTCGGAGAAATAATCCTCCGGCAGGTCCACTTTCACCAGCCCTTCGCTCAAGGAAACCTCCGGAACGAAGTCCCGGGTGAACGGAATATAGAAGGTTCTGCCCCGGCTCGGGCGGATCTCCAGAAGATCCCCGGCACCAAAATCCTGAACGGCAACGATCTTGCCGAGCGGTTCTCCAGCCGGATCGACAATCGTCAGACCCGTCAGATCGGAATAATAGAATTCGTCTTCTTCAGGCTCCGGCAACTGATCCCGGCCGATAAAGAGCTCGAGCCCGTTCAGTTCTTCAGCCTGGTTCCGGTCGCTCACCCCCTTGAATTTGGTGATGACAACCGTTTTCTGCACCCGCGCCTTCTCAACCTCGAAGCTCCGGGTCCCGTCCTTCGTGGTCAAAACACCATAATCGGCAAAGGAGAGCGGGTCGCCGCCAAACGGCTTGACCCGCACGTCCCCGCGAATGCCATGCGCGGCACCAATCCTGGCCATCAGGACTTTCTGACTGTCCGGTGAACTCATGTCAGGAGCCCTTTTGAAAAGACACGTGCCGCGTCAGCAAGCAGCTTATTCCGCTGCAGCTTCTTCACCGGCCCCTGCATTGGCAGCTTCAGCTGCAGCAGCGGCGGCTTCTTCTTCAGCCTGACGCTTGGCTTCAAGGCGTTCTTTCGCCTTGGCGCCCAGTTCCGCCTTTTTCGGGTTGTTGCGCGGCTCGCGCTTCAACAGGCCAGCTGCATCCAGGAAACGGTGCACGCGGTCGGTCGGCTTGGCGCCGGTGCCGAGCCAGTACTGAACGCGCTCAACGTCCAGCTTCACGCGGTCTTCGGAATCCTTCGGCAGCATCGGGTCATAAGAACCGATCTTCTCGATGAAGCGGCCATCGCGCGGCGAGCGGATGTCAGCAACAACAATGCGGTAATACGGGCGTTTCTTGGAACCGCCACGTGCCAGGCGAATTTTCGTAGCCATTTTTAATCTCCAGTTTTTCAGTTGCCGGCTTTGGCGGCAATGGCTTCATGGTGCCGGATCACTTCCCGAACGATGAAGTTCAGAAAGGTCTCGGCAAAGTCAGGATCGAGATTGGCGTCGCTTGCAAGCTGGCGCAGTCTTTCGATCTGAAGTTTTTCCCGCGCCGGATCGGCCGGCGGCAGGTCATTGGTCGCTTTCAAGACACCCACTTTCTGGGTGCATTTGAACCGTTCAGCGAGCATGTGAATAAGCGCCGCATCGATATTGTCGATCGAGGCCCTGAGGACCTTGAGTTCGGCCAAAGCCGCGCTTTCGCCCAGACGGGTCTCCGCATCGCTCATCGTTTTTTCCCTTTGCCCATGCCCGGAAGGCCGGGCAGCTTCGGTCCGCCAAGGCCCGGAAGACCGGGCATGCCGGGCGGCAGACCAGCCCCGCCCAAACCACCGGGCAATCCGCCCGGCAGGCCCTTGGGCAGATCCATGCCCCCCGGCAGCTGGCCGGACTTGGCCATTTCTTCCAGTTGCTTGGGATCGACATCGGGCATACCGCCCCCCAGGCCGCCCATCAGCTTGCCCAGCATGCCTTTGCCCTTGCCCATCTTTTTCATCATGTCCGCCATCTGGCGGTGCATCTTCAAAAGCTTGTTGACCTCGGCCACCTGCACACCGGACCCGGCCGCGATCCGCTTCTTGCGGCTGGCTTTCAAAAGATCCGGCTTCTTGCGCTCGATCGGGGTCATGGACTGGATGATGGCGATCTGGCGCTTGAACATCTTGTCATCGATATTCGCCGCCTCGATCTGCTTCTTCATCTTGCCCACACCGGGAAGCATGCCCATCATGCCGGACATGCCGCCAAGCTTTTCCATCTGGCGCAGCTGCTCGGCGAGATCTTCCAGGTCGAAGTGACCCTTCTGCATCTTCTTCGCCATCCTGGCGGCCTGTTCCGCGTCGATGGCCTCTGCAGCCTTTTCCACCAGGGAGACGATATCGCCCATGCCGAGAATACGGTCGGCGATCCGCTTGGGGTGGAAGTCTTCCAGAGCGTCGGATTTTTCACCCGTGCCGATCAGCTTCACCGGTTTACCGGTGACCGCCTGCATGGACAGGGCCGCACCGCCGCGGCCATCCCCATCCATACGGGTCAGGACGATACCGCTGATACCGACCCTCTCATCAAAACTCTTGGCCAGATTGACCGCATCCTGACCGGTCAGGGAATCGGCCACCAGCAGGATTTCATGGGGCTCGGCAGCGGTTTTGACCTCCGCCATTTCCACCATCAGCGGCTCGTCGATGTGAATACGGCCCGCCGTATCCAGCAGCACCACATCAAAACCGCCAAGCCTGGCCGCAGACATGGCCCGCTTGGCAATGTCGACCGGCCCCTGCCCTTCAATAATCGGCAGGGTGTCAATATCGTTCTGCTCGCCCAGCACCTTCAGCTGCTCCTGGGCCGCCGGACGGCGGGTGTCGAGCGAGGCCATCAGAACTTTCAGCTTGTCGCGGTGGCTGAGGCGCCGCGCCAGCTTGGCCGTGGTTGTCGTCTTACCGGACCCCTGCAGGCCAACCATCATGATGGCCACCGGCGCCGGGGCATTCAGATCCACCGGCCGGGCTTCGGCCCCCAGCATCTCGATCAGCTGGTCATGGACAATCTTGACGACCATCTGGCCCGGGGTTACGGATTTGACCACCTCGGCCCCGACCGACCGGTTGCGCACCTTGTCAGTGAAGGACCGCACGATCGGAAGGGCCACGTCCGCCTCGATCAGCGCCCGGCGGATTTCCCGCAGCGCTTCATTGACGTCGTTTTCCGACAGCGCACCACGGCCAGTGAGCTTGTCGAAAATTCCGCTTAGGCGATCGGACAGGCTTTCAAACATCAAAGGGTCCTTAGGTCATCATGTTCGGGAGTACTCCCGAACCATATGGGCGCCCGCGTCTCTGATCCAACCGCTTTGAGACACACAAAGCAGTTTGGCACCCGAGGGCGCATCGCGCTGTCGGGTGGTGACCTCCGGGCGCTCTTTATACCTGTGCGGGTCCCGGTCGGCGGATCAGATTGTCAGTCACTCATATGGAGTTCGCGGGTCTATGCCTGAAACAAGCCCAAGAGTCAAGGAAAGGGACGGTCTTAATCCTCCTGTCCAGCCCCGAACGGCTCACACATCCCGCCTGGACGTCTCATAGCGGGAAGACAGATCATAATACTCATCAAATCCGATCCGCTGGCGCAGCTCGGCGAAGTTCATCAGATCCCCGCCCCTTGGCCGATCGTCTTTCAACTGCTGAAGCGTTGTGACCATGGCCTTCATGGCGCTGGCCATCAGGGTCAGCGGATAGGCGGCAATCGAAAACCCGATGTCCCGCAGCTCGGCATGGGACAGATCCGGCGTCTCCCCGCCTTCAACGATATTGGCCATTTTCGGACCCGGCAGCTCCCGGCACACGGTTTCCATTTCCGCAACCGTCCTGGGCGCTTCGACAAAGAGAATGTCGGCGCCCAGCTCCTTGAAACGCGCGGCCCGGTCGATGGCCTCGGACAGCCCATGTTCGTGGCGGGCGTCGGTGCGGGCCAGGATCAGGATATCAGCGCCCGCGTCCCTGGCATCCTGCGCGGCCTTGATCCGGTCAAACGCTTCCTCCCGGAACACCACCGCCTTTCCGGGCGTGTGCCCGCATCTCTTCGGCGCAACCTGATCCTCGATCATGACGGCGGCGGCCCCGGCCCGGGCAAAGCCTGCCACGGTGCGGCGCACATTCATGGCATTGCCATAGCCCGTGTCCCCATCGCCAATCACCGGCAGGGACACGGCTTCCGTGATATTTGCCAGCTGGTTCAGAACCTCGCCATAGGACATCAGGCCGAGATCCGGCTGGCCAATGCGGGAGGCAGATGTGGCAAAGCCGGACATGAAGGTCAGGCCAAAGCCCGCCTGGTCAATCAACTTGGCCGACAGGGCATCAAAACAGCAAGGCATCACATGCAGCTTATCCTGGGCAAGCAGGGTTCTGAGTTTGTCGGCCTGAGACGGCATGATCACCTCTGAAATCATAAGAAACCTAGAATTTGAAGGGCAGATAGAGCGCCAGATCCGTCCACATATAAAGGATCGCGACCGACAGCAGCATCAGGGCCAGAAAGGGCAGAACTCCACGCGACACATCAGACAGTTTCGCTTTGGCGACCGATTGGATTACGTAAAGATTGAGCCCGACCGGCGGCGTGATCAGCGCACATTCCACCATCACCACCATATAGACCCCGAACCAGACCGGATCGAAGCCCAGCGCCATGGCAGCCGGCAAGAGCACCGGCGTCATGATCAGAACCATTGAGAGAGCCTCAAACACCAGCCCCATGATCAGCAGCACCAGGGAAACCACCAGAATAAAGGCCAGGGGCGTGTCGATGTTCTGGCCGATGAACATGGAGATATCCTGGGGGATCCGGTAGAGCGTGATCGCCTTGCCGAAGACCTTTGCCCCCGCCACGATCAGAAGGATCGCAACAGTTGTGACCATGGAATCATAGGCAGCTTCCTTCAGACCCTGCCAGGTGAGTGTGCGCAGCCCAACCCCGGTGATCACGAGGGCAACAGCAAAACCGATAGCGGCCGCCTCCGTGGGGGTGGCGACGCCCGTATAGATCACACCGATCACAAAACCGGCCAGGATCATGGACGGCAAGGCCCGCAGGGTTGCCCGCAGCCGTTCTTGCCCGCTCGCAGCCGGTTCCGGCTTGTAGCCGCCGAACCAGCGGGCATAGACCATGGCAAAGGCAATGAAAAAGACAATCAGCAGCAGGCCCGGCCCGACCCCGGCCAGAAACAGCGCGATCACCGATTGTTCGGTCACAAAGCCATAGACAATCATCGGAATGGACGGAGGAATGAGAATGCCGAGCGTGCCGCCTGCGGCCAGAAGGCCGTAGACAAAGCGGTGCTCATAGCCACGGCTGATCATTTCGGGAATGGCAACAGTGCCGATGGTGGCCGCTGTCGCGACCGACGAGCCGGAAATCGCGGCGAAGATCCCGCAGGACAGGATGGTGGCGACCGCCAGCCCGCCGGGCCAATGCCCCACCCAGGCATGCACGGCGGCAAACAGATCCCGACCAACCCCGCCTTTCAGCAGGATGTTGGACATGAGCAGAAACAGCGGCACAGCCAGGAGAATGAACCCGTCCAGGGTAGAGAGAACCGCCTGGGGCGCCATCAAGGGCGAGAACCCGCCAAAAATCAGCAGCGCCAGGCCAAGCCCGCCCAGGGTGAAGGCCACCGGCACCCGGATGAGCAAAAGTGTGAACAGGGCGGCCAGAATCAAAAGCGTGGTCATGAAGACGCTCCTTCATGATCCCGCGCTGTCGGCACACCGGCCAGCAATCCGGCCACGGCCTGCACGGCCAGCAGCGCAAATCCGATGGGAATGGCAAGCTCGGACACCCATGTCGGCAGGTCCAGCATGGACCCGGTGGTCCGCCCCCTGAGGAAAGAGTCCAGAAATATTTCCCAGCCTTTGAAGGCCACAAACCCGCCGAAAAGCGCAATCACGGTCATGGACAGCGCCTGGCACACCCGTTTTGCCCCGGCTCCCAATCGGTCGGTGACCGCATCAACGGCAATATGCTGGTTGGTTTTCAAAAGCCAGGGCATGCCCAGCATGCTGCCCCAGATCAGGCAAAGCTGAGACAGCTCTGCCGCCCAGATAGTAGGGGCCACGAACAGGTACCGGGCCCCGACCTCATAGGTCAGCATACATCCGGCCAGAGCGAACAGGACCGCCGCAACCCAGGCAAGCGCCTGAAGAACAAGATGAAACGCTTTCATCACCGCACCGAAAAATTAAAACCCGGACAGACCCGGAGCCGTGGCGCACGGCACAGGTCAGCGTGGTTCGGGAAAGGGCCAGAGCAGACAGGACACGCTCTGGAAAAGGAAAAGGAAATACGGCCGGCGGAATCCGCCGGCCGGGGGGCAAGAACCCACAGCCCTTAAAGGCCTTTGGCGGCATCCATGACTTTTTTGCCCAGATCGCCAGCCTTTTCGGCGTAGGTGTCATAGACCGGCTGGCTCACTGCCTTCCAGGCTTCGATTTCCTCCACCGTCGGCTTGTAGACCGTCATGCCGTTTTCTTCTGCTGCAGCATAGGCCGCCGCTTCAATATCGGACATCCGGTCACGGACATTTGCTTCCGCCTTCAAGGCGGCCGCCTGGATGAGCGCCCGGTGTTCTTCGGGCAAGCCATTCCAGAAGTCGGTGTTCACCACAACAATGAACTCGATATCCGCATGGTTGGTCACGGTGATCGTGTCCATAACCTCCCAGAGCTTTCTGGACCGGACCCCGGACACGCCGGTCATACCGATGTCAACCGTGCCGCGCTGATAGGCCAGATATTGCTCCGACCCCGAAATCAGTGTCGGTGCGCCTCCGGCCGCCTTGACGAAGTCTCCCAAAGTCTTGCCGAAAACACGGACCTTCTTGCCTTTCATATCCTCAGGAGTCTTCAGCGGACCACCATTGGACAGCATGATCGCTCCGCCATAGGCCTGCCACCACAGCACTGTTGATCCGGTATCCTTGATGGCCTCATCCAGCGGGCCACGCACAGGAGAGCCCGGGGCAACAGCCGTGCGCACTTTGGCTTCCGTGTCAAACAGGAACGGCTGATAGAAAATGTCCACGGCCGGAATATCCCCCACATAACGCGTGAGAGAGGCGACCCCCATTTCAATGGCGCCGGAGCCAACGGCTGCGGGCACTTCCTTGTCTTTGTAAAGCTGAGCGGAATCGTAGATTTCAACGGCGATGTCGCCGTTTGACGTCTTTTCGACCTCTTCCTTGAACAGAGCAAGGTTCTGCCCCAGGTGACTCTTCAGCGGCAGCTGCAGAGAAATACGCAAGGTTGTATCAGCAGCGGCGGCAACACCAGTGGTGAGGCCGAGTGCGACAGCAGCGCCCAGAGCCCAGGCAAGTGATTTCATGTTATCCTCCCAAATTTAGGCCGCCACTTTTGCAAAGGACGGCTCAAGCGTCAACACGTGCTGCCTTGATCAGATACGAAAAACGTATTGCCAGCGGAGACTTAGTAGAAAGTGAGCCTTTGCGGAGAGAGCGCGGCCTGTAAGAGCGGACGGCACCGTTGCAGCGCAGCGCTTGCATTCTGGCAGCACTCGCAGGTAAAAAAACAGCTCAATTTATCGACTGGCTTGTGACAGGCGACCGTCCCGGATGTTCAATCCATGAATTTTCGCGCCATTGCGTTGCCGATCGGACGTCTGCTCATCCTCATTTCCATGATGATGACCATTCCGGCAATCGTCGACATGGTCTCTTCCGATATCGACTGGCAAGTCTTTCTGGTGTCTTCCCTCTTGCTCGGCACGACGGGTGTGCTGATTATCCTTGCCTTTCGGGGCCAGGAGCCTCCGGGCAAGTTCCGCGAGGCGATTGTCTTCGTCAACGCCGCCTGGTTCGCGTTTTCCTTCGCCGGTGCAGTACCATTCTATTTCAGCGACCTGCAGATCAGCTTTACCGACGCGTTTTTTGAAACCGCCTCCGGCCTGACCACCACGGGGTCCACGGTCTTGACCGGCCTGGACGACATGCCCCCCGGGATTTTGATGTGGCGGGCTTTGCTGCAATGGATCGGCGGCATCGGCGTGGTCGCGATTGGTATCTGGCTTCTGCCGGGCTTGCGCGTCGGCGGCAGCCAGCTGTTTGCGCTGGAAACGTCGGAGACAACAGTGAAGCCCTATGGCCGCAACTGGCCCTTTGTCTACCGGCTGCTAACCCTTTACGGCGGGCTGACCGCTGCCTGCATCACACTCTATCTTCTGTGCGGCATGAGCTTCTTCAATGCAGTTGTCCATGCCATGACGACCGTTTCCACCGGCGGCTTTTCAACATCCGACCAGTCTTTCGGACAGTTTCCGGGAACCGCCGCCTATTGGGTTGCGATCCTGTTCATGCTGCTGTCGAGCTTTCCGTTTCTCTATCTGATCCGCTCTATTGAAGGCTGGCGGTTCGAAAAGGATGTCCAGATCGGCATTCTGCTCCTTCTGGTTCTGTGTGCCTCCTTCGGTGTCTTCTATTTCGAACGTTACATTGTTCACGACTCACCATTTCACATGTTCACGCTGGCAGTCTTCAACGTGGTCTCGGTAGTCAGCACCACCGGATATGCGGCCAATGACTATCTGCAATTCGGCCCTGCCGTAATTGCGATTTTCTTTATGCTGACGTTTTTCGGCGGCTGCAGCGGCTCAACCGCCGGCGGCTTCAAGATGTTCCGGATCGCCATCCTGGTGAACATGATCATCAATGTTTTTCGCAATCTGGTCCGGCCGCACCGGATCATGCGGCTGCGCTATCAGGGACATCCGGTCTCCAACGGGGTTCTGGAAGGCGTGTTCGTTTTTGCAGTGCTCTATACGGGCACCTATGCGGGCTTTGCCATTATCTATCTGTTCCTTGGCATGGATCTGCAGACCGCCTTGAGCGCGTCCATCACCGCCCTTGCCAATGTAGGCCCCGGGGTTGGAGACACAATCGGCCCTTCCGGAACCTTTCAATCCCTGCCTGACCTCGCCAAATGGCTGCTGGCCATCGAGATGATCCTGGGCCGGCTGGAAATTCTGGCGGGCGTTCTTCTGGTGACGGCGGATTTCTGGCGCGACTGATACCAAGCTCAACACACAAGACCCGATCGGATGGTTTTTCAGGTGGGCCGGCAAGCGAAGGCGCGCACGCCAGCCTGGTTGGGCCGGGCAAGCGGCGTGACGCAGCCCGGCAGGCCTGAAAAAGCCACCGAAGTCCCCGAGATGAGAGCGTTCAGAAAGGCGCATCTCGCAGGACCCGATTTTGGTTCGGTAGATGGTGGAATGCGAGGTTTTGTTTTCCGGCTATGGGGATAATAAGAGAGGCAAATTCACACTATTGAACAAGCCCCAACGGTTGCTCTGCGCGCTTGTGGGTATCTTCAAGCGCAGCTTCCAGGTCAGAGACCCTTTCAAGCAGACGCACGTTTTGAGCGGCAAGAGTAGCAAGTGCTTTTTCCATCTTGGCATTTTGCGCTCTCAATTCCAGCAGCAGATCAGCCGTCCGGCTGGTCTGCTCGCCGATCAAAACCACTTCCGGCCTGAGCCCGGCCGTTTCTTTGGTGAGAGCTCCAATCTGAACGCTGAGGCTTTTGGTACTGTCTTCAACCGCATCATACCGGTTGCCAAGAGGCAGGACGCTGAACTCCCAGACGGCCAACAGGCCAATTCCCACGGAAATCACTCCGCCCACAAGTGCAAAGACAAGCCGGGTCACTGCGGCCCGCGCCCCTACCGACAGAGCCGATTTCACCAAGGAGGGCTTCGGTTTCGCTTCAGGACCTGTTTGTGTTCCGCTCTCCATTTGACCCTCGCATAAAGCGTATCGGCCGCGCGTTAGTACCCACTATCTTGGGCTCTATCAACGCTCCGATGCTGAAGCACAGCCAGTCCAACATCCGTTGACCGCACCGCCTGCCCTGTTCCTTACCGGCCCGGCCTTGACAGAAAGTGAACCAACAACGGCCCAAGCCGCCGTCAAACCCGCTGAATGCCGTCTGTCCAAACCCTTGTGATGTTCGCCTTGGTAGCGCCGTAGAGAATTTTTCCAATAGCCAGACGGGTATGTCGTCCGGGCTAGAGCATCGAATTTCTGACCCGGCTCGAAGGCCCCTGTTTCCAATCCTGCCGCCAAAGCCTCTCCCCGAGTTGCCAGATGGAAAGCCGTAGCTACATCAATCCGGGCTGTCAACGGCGGCGTAAAATCAGGCCAATGGCCGACTTTTACTCCGCCCATTGGCCTGATTTTACGCCGCCGTTGACAAGAATGGTCGTCAGCTGGCGCAATCGATGGGTTTGTTGCTTTTCCAGGTGGTTCTGTCGGTGCAGTCGGTCTGTTCCTGGAGCAGGTGGTTCCAGCGCTCACCGATCTTGGTCTTTTCCGCAAAGACTATTCAGGAACGACCTTTTTTGATCACCTGACTGAACGATAACGGTGATCAAGTCTGAACAATGCGGTGTTGCCTGGGGAGCGTGTCCCAACATAAACGGGGCGCGTCGCAAAGGTTTTCTGCGGCCACAGCTTTCCTGCAAATGGCTCCATTTTCATGCTTCGTTAACCCTTTTCAGCACCGAAATCTCAAGACAGGGTCAAAATGAAAGCTTTGCGACAGGGCCCCAGGAAACGCAATGCGCTTTCAAAAATAGAACCACCGCCGGCGTGACCGTACCGGCGGTGGTTCCTATCAGGCAACCTCACTGCGGATGGCAGTATACGGGGGGAGGATCGCCCGAAGCCTGATTACGGCTGTACAGCTGCGAATTCGGCCGGATCAAGCAGGTTGTCCTGATTGGCATCGGCAGCCTTGAAAACATCTTCCGTTACAGTCGGAAGTGCAGCAGTGACTTCTTCGAAGCTCACAAAGCCGTCCTGATCGCTGTCGATGGCTTCAAACGACACGCCCTCAGCAAGCGCTGCGGACGACATGGTGACAGCACCGACGAAGAGAGCAGCGATAATACGTTTGGACATGATGTAACCTCCAAATGTTGGTTTTGTCCGGGCCTCCCGCTGTCTTGAGCGTAAAGGGAAGCCTTTTTTGCGTTCCGTCCATTCAACCGGCCCCTGCGACCCGCCGAACCGGAACAGGGGGGACTTTGATGGGGGAACACGACCGGCAAAAGGCTGCTCTTGGGAACCTTCGCGACAATGTTGTGGCTTCTCATCGTGTTCAGCCACAGGTCAGTCATATTCAGGTCAAGTTATGCAGTTTTTCACAGTAAAAAGTTATATAAATCAGATAATTAAACGAATTGTACTTTCAATTTATACATAAAATAGACACCGGAAACCAAATATAATTTAAAAGGAAATTTGAAATACTTTTCCAATCAAATATAGTCCCTGGCGCCAAAAATCGCCGACCCAACCCGCACATGGGTTGCACCAAAGCCGACTGCGGTGCGGTAGTCCGATGACATGCCCATGGACAGCTGCTCCAGTCCATTGCGGGCAGCCATCTTTTCAAGCAAGGCAAAATGCTCCCCCGGGGCCTCATCAACCGGGGGAATGCACATCAGACCCAGGATGGTCAGACCGATCCCGTCCCGGCAGTCTGCCACGAAGGCATCAACATCCTGCGGTGCAATCCCGGCCTTTTGCGGTTCTTCGCCCGTATTCACCTGAATGAAACAGGGCAAATTTCGCCCCTGCTTGTCCATTTCCGCGTGAAGGGCCCGGGCAATTTTCGGCCTGTCGATGGTGTGAATGACATCAAACGTGGTAATCGCTTCCCTGGCCTTGTTCGATTGCAGCGGACCGATCAGGTGAAGCTCCACCCCGTCAAAATCCTCCCTCAGGCCTGGCCACTTTCCCATGGCCTCCTGGACACGGTTTTCTCCAAAGACGCGTTGACCTGCTTCCAGAACCGGGCGAATCCCGGCCGCCTCAAATGTCTTGGACACGGCAATCAGCGAAACAACCCCTTGCGGCCGGCCAGACTCTGCCTCGGCCTCCCGGATATCGGTTTGAACCTTGAATAGGCGGTCGGCAGCGGAGGTCATCTGGTTTCCTTCCCGGAGCAGGGTCTTGAACAGTCTCGGTCAGTCATAGGACGGGCCGGACGGATTTCTCAAGGCCTCCCCCCGGGATTTTCCGAAGAGAGCGCTTGAGAGGCGGACAGCATCTGCCGCTCCTGCCCTTCACGGGTCGGCTTGACGCGGTCTGCCCAAGTGACCGCCGGAATCGCACGACGTACAACACTTGTCTTTAGATTTTTCGAACTCCGAAATTAAGTATTTTTTCAGATAGTGAGACAAAACTAAAAATCTAATCCAAAGAACCGTAAAAAATGTAAAATAACTCTTTTCTAAAACATCATATTTATAATTTATATTTTGGTTATTCTTTTTATCCATAAAGATCGAATGTTCATGGCGGCGCAGGAACCAAAGATGACGTTTGTACGGTCTTGTGCATGGTGTTTAACATTCCTTGTTTTCTTTGGTCTGACCAAAGCTCGCGCGGACACTTTCAAAATTGCTGTTGGAGAATGGCCACCTTTCATCACCCAGCAATCCCCCGGATTCGGGTACCATTCCCAACTGATCGAAAGAGTGTTTGCCTCTCAGGGTCACGAGATTGCGTTGACCTTCCTGCCCTGGCGGCGCTCCCTGGAACTCGTCCGGCGCGGACACATTCCCGCGACCTTTTCCTGGTCATATGTCGCCTCGCGCACGGAGGATGTGCTCTACCCGGCCGTCCCGGTCGATACACTCAAGGACGTTTATTTCTACCGGTCCGACCGGTTTCCCACCCCCTTGCCCGCCCTGACATTTGACGAGATCCGGACCCGCGGTCTCTCCGTCGTCGGCATTGGCGACTATTGGTACGAGGATCCTTTGAAAGCCGCCGGAGTGACCTTTGAGATGGCCTCAACGGAAGAAGAAGCCTGGCAGATGCTGCTCAACGGACGGGCCGACCTTTATATTGAGAACAACATTGTCGGCCGGCAGCTGAGCCACGCCCTGCTTGGCGGCCAAGCCCGCCAGATTGCCATGACCGACCCGATCCGCACCGAACCGGTCTATATTATGTTCAGCCGCCACCACCCTGATGGCCCCCGTATGCTGAAAATCTGGGAAGCGAGTGCCACCCCTGGCCGCCAAAGCGCATCCCGGCAAGCCCCGCGATAAGCTTTACGAAAACAGCATTGCAACATAAACAGGGTTCCTGCGGGTCTTTCGCATCTGACCTGTTGACCCGGAACCGGATTTCTGGTGACAGTCCGGCAACCAAACATTCAGGAATTCCGCCAGATCCCGGCGGCAAGAACAAACGGCACATTTAATGGCAACGGAACGGTACAACGCGCGCGAGGTTGAAGCGCGCTGGCAGAAAGTCTGGAACGACAAGGACGTTTTCGTCACACAAAATGACGACCCCCGTGACAAGTATTATGTCCTTGAAATGTTCCCCTACCCGTCCGGCCGGATTCACATGGGCCATGTGCGCAACTATGCCATGGGCGACGTGGTTGCCCGCTACAAACGCGCCAAGGGTTTCAATGTTCTCCATCCGATGGGCTGGGACGCCTTCGGCATGCCGGCCGAAAATGCGGCAATGCAGAACAAGGTTCACCCCAAGGACTGGACCTATGAAAACATCGCCACCATGCGCGACCAGCTCAAGATCATGGGCCTGTCACTTGACTGGAGCCGGGAATTCGCCACCTGTGACGTGGCCTATTACACCCAGCAGCAGCGCCTGTTCCTGAAATTTCTGGAGGCCGGGCTGGTCTACCGCAAGAACGCCAAGGTCAACTGGGATCCGGTCGACATGACGGTTCTGGCCAATGAACAGGTGATTGACGGGCGCGGCTGGCGCTCCGGTGCCCTGGTTGAACAGCGCGAACTGACCCAATGGTTCTTCAAGATCTCCGATTATTCCGAAGATCTGCTGGAGGCCATCGACACGCTGGACCGCTGGCCGGACAAGGTGCGTCTGATGCAGAAAAACTGGATCGGCCGCTCCGAAGGGCTGCGGGTCCGCTTTGCATTTGTGGACCAGGCCCCGGCCGGCGGCGCGGCCCTTGAGATCTTCACCACCCGGCCGGACACTCTGTTCGGGGCGTCCTTCATGGGGCTGTCCCCGGACCATCCGATTGCATCGAAACTTTCAGAGACCAATGCGGAGCTGAAAGCCTTTATCGAAGAGTGCAAGCGGGTCGGAACCTCGGAAGAGGCCATTGAAAAGGCAGAGAAAAAAGGGATCGACACTGGCCTTCGCGTCAAACATCCGCTCGATGAAACAATAGAGCTGCCGGTCTATGTCGCCAATTTCATTCTGATGGACTATGGCACCGGGGCCATCTTCGCCTGTCCGGCCCATGACCAGCGCGACCTGGACTTTGCCCGCAAATACGGGTTGCCGGTCCGCCCTGTCGTGCTGCCGAAAGATGCCGATCCGGCCACATTCGAGATTGGCGCCGAAGCCTTTACGGATGAAGGCACGATCTTCAACTCCGGCTTCCTGGATGGGATGACCATCAAGGACGCCAAAGAGGCCGTTGCCCGCAAGCTGGAGAAAGCCCGGATCGCAGGTGCCTCGCAAGGGGAACGCCAGGTGAATTACCGTCTGCGCGACTGGGGTATTTCCCGACAGCGCTATTGGGGCTGCCCAATCCCGGTTGTTCATTGCGAGACCTGCGGTGTCGTTCCCGAAAAGGATGAAAACCTGCCGGTGCAGCTGCCGGACGACATCAATTTCGACAAACCGGGCAATCCACTGGACCGGCACCCGACCTGGCGCGACACGACCTGCCCCAAATGCGGCAACCCGGCCAAGCGCGAAACCGACACGATGGATACCTTCGTGGACAGTTCCTGGTATTTTGCCCGCTTCACCGCACCCGATTGCGATCAGCCGACCGATCCAGATGCGGCCAATGGCTGGCTGCCGGTTGACCAATATATCGGCGGGATCGAACATGCGATCCTGCATCTGCTCTATTCCCGCTTCTTTACCCGCGCGATGCAGAAGGTGGGAGCGCTGGATCTGAAGGAGCCGTTCAAGGGCCTCTTCACCCAGGGCATGGTGACCCATGAGACTTACCGCCTCGGCGAGGGTGCAAGCGGCCGCTGGATCGCCCCAGCCGAGTTGAAATTCGAGGAAGCCGGGGGCACCCGCCGCGCCACCTTGATCGAAACCGGGGAAGAGGTCACGATCGGCTCGATCGAAAAAATGTCCAAGTCAAAGCGCAACACAGTTGACCCGACCGACATTATCGACACGTATGGCGCCGATACGGCCCGCTGGTTCATGCTCTCCGACAGCCCCCCGGAGCGGGATGTGATCTGGACCGAAGACGGGGTGCAAGGCGCATGGCGCTTTGTGCAGCGGGTCTGGCGTCTGATCGGCGACATCACGGATAATAGCGAGACCCGTGGCGGCACTGTACCCGACGTGTCCGGCAAGGCGCTTGAGCTGCGCCGGGCCAGCCACAAGACCCTGGCCGCAGTGTCCGGTGATCTGGAAAGTCTTGGCTTCAACCGGGCAGTCGCCCGGCTCTATGAATTCGTCAACACGATCAGCAAGACGGTCAGCGATGGCATCAACGACACCGCCACCGGATATGCGGTCCGCGAGGCGGCTGACTATCTGATCCAGATGATGGCCCCAATGATGCCGCATCTAGCTGAAGAATGCTGGTCGGCGCTCGGCCATGACAACCTGATTTCGGAAGCGGACTGGCCCGTGGCCGATCCTGCGCTTTTGACCGAGGATTCGGTGACCTATCCGATCCAGATCAACGGCAAACGGCGCGGTGAACTGGAAATTGCAAAAGAGGCTTCCAAAGAGGAGGTCGAAGCAGCTACCTTGGCTCTCGACTTCGTTCAAAAGGCATTGAACGGGGCCACACCTAAAAAGCTGATCGTCGTGCCTCAGAGGATTGTGAATGTCGTTGTTTAACAGCACCTTCCGGAGCGAAGGTTCCCTCCGGCGCGCTGCCGTCTGCCTGTCTTTTGCCGCCGCTGTCCTTGTCAGTGGCTGTCAGGTGCGCCCGCTCTACGGCACAAGCGCCACAGGGGATTTCGGATCCCAGCCGTCAGCAGTCGCCGCTGAGCTCGCTGCCATTGATCTGGACACAATTTCGTCCCAGTCCTCTAGTGGGGAGGCAGACCGGGCGCTCTATAATGAACTGACATTCCGCCTGGAACGGGGGGCTGGAAGCCCGGACAAAAAATACCGGCTCAAAATTCTAGCCTCCATCAACACATCCGCTGTTGCTGTTGAGCAGTTCGCCGATGTGCCGTCCGCCTATACAACCACCATGAATTCCACCTTTGTTCTCAGTGACATCGAGACAGGGGAAACCTTGACGACCGGGCGGACGTTCCGCTCCGCATCTTACGATTTCTCCGACCAGCGCTTCGCCAATCAGCGTGCTTCCCGGGACGCTCAGGAACGGGTTGCAAAGGCCGTTGCCGATGACATAGCAACCCGGCTCGCCGGTTATTTTGCCAGCCGGTCCTGATCAAACACAGAAAGTCCACCGGCTGTGACCGTTCTGAAGGCCGCCGAAATCGACCGTTTCGTCGCCAATCCTCCGCAGGGCGGCGGAGTGGTGCTTGTGTTCGGCCCAGATACCGGACTGGTTTCTGAACGGGCCAGCCGTCTGGTGGCCAAAGCCTCCGAAGGCGACAGCGACCCATTCAATCTTATCAAGATCGACGCCAGCGACCTCAGTTCGGATCCAAATCGTCTGATAGATGAGGTCCTGACCGTTCCCCTGTTTGGCGGCCGCCGGATCGTCTGGGTGAAGGATGTCAGCGGCAAGAACATGGCGCCCGCCGTTGATCCGGTCTTGAAACTCGACGACTGGCAGACCCTGGTAATTCTGGAGGGCGGCGACATCAAAAAAGGTGTTGGCCTTCGCAAACTGATTGAGCCACACAAACGGGCCTTTGCCCTGCCCTGTTATGCGGATAATGACCGGGGCATCGACCAGTTGATCGATGAAGAAACCCGGGAGGCCGGCCTGACCATTACCCGCGAGGCGCGAGCTGCCCTGCACAGCCTTTTAGGCGGCGACCGGATGGCCAGCCGGGGCGAGCTGAAAAAGCTCTGCCTCTATGCCTTGGGGAAAGGCCAGATCGACAGCGATGACATTGAAGCGATCATCGGCGATGCCTCTGCCTTTGAAATGTCAGAACTTATTGATGCAGCAGCGTCAGGAAACATCGCAATCCTCGATCACGGGCTGGAGCGGCTCTCCGAGGCCGGCTCAAAAGCCTCGGTGATTGCCAACCAGGCGCTGAAACACTTTCAGCATCTTCACCGCATGCGGATCGACGTTGATCAGGGCAAACCGGCCCAGGCAGTGATTGATGGCCAGCGGCCCCCGATCTTCTTCAACCGCAAACCCAAATTCAGTCAGCAGCTCCGGATCTGGGCCTTGAAGGACCTTGAACGGGCCATGCAGATCCTGAGCGAGGCCACGCGGGTTTCCCGTCTCAATGATGCCCTCGGCATTCCGGTGCTCTCCGAAGCCTTGCTCACGCTCGCCCGGGTCGCGCGCGCGCGCAGCCAGCGGCGCTGACAGGTCGCCTTTCCTTGCCGGCAGACCTGAGGACGAAGCTTCCTCCAACGAACCTTCCTCAAATGGAGCTTTCAGCCCCCGTTCGTGCTGCCTGAACCCACTTTTTGCAGCAAATTTGGAGGAAAAAGTGAACGGAAGGAGATGCCCGAAAGCGGCAGGCCTTACCGGGTCTCGACGCCCAGCTTCTTGCAGATTTCGTCAAGCTGCTCGAGAGACGTGTACTTGATCTTGAGATCGCCCGATTCCTTGCCGGGCTTGTGGCCAACCACCACTTTGAGGCCCAGAGTATCGGTCAGGCGTTTTTCCAGGGCCTTGGTGTCGGCATCCTTCTGCGGCTTCTCGCCCGGTGCCTTTTCGCCTTTCATCTTGGCAAGCGCATCCGGGTCCTGCGAAATCTTTTCCGCATCCCGGACCGTGAGCCCCTTCTCCACGATCAGCTCGGCCAGAGCTGCCGGATCATCAACCGTGATCAGGGCGCGGGCGTGCCCGGCGGTCAGCAAGCCTTCTGCCAGATAGTCTTTGACCGAATTGGGCAGTTTCAACAGGCGCATGGTGTTGGCCACATGGCTGCGGCTTTTGCCGATCACCTTGGCCAATTCGCCCTGACTGTATTTGAATTCAGCCGTCAGCTGTTCATAGCCCATGGCTTCTTCAATCGGGTTGAGGTCTGCCCGCTGGACGTTTTCAATGATCGCAAGCTCAAGCGCTTCCTGATCCGTCACATCCCGGATGATGATTGGCGCTTCATGCAGACCCGCCCGTTGTGCGGCCCGCCAGCGGCGCTCTCCGGCGATGATCTCGAAGCGGTTGGCCTTTCCGGCCGCCGGACGCACCAGGATAGGCTGCACAATCCCCTTCGCCTTCAAGGACTCGGCAAGATCAGCCAGATCCTTCTCGGTGAAGGTTTTGCGCGGGTTGCGCGGGTTCGGTTCCAAGTGCTCAATCGGCACCTTGCGGCTGTCACGAACAATCTTTTCCGGCGCCGCTGCCTCTGGGGCCGAATCTCCGATAAGCGCCGCAAGACCACGGCCCAAACGTTTGTTCTTGACGTCCTTCTCCGCCATACCTCACCTATTTCTTTTTATCATTCAATAGCTTAAGACGAAAGCGGCATGGAAACCCATGCCGTCACGGCACGCAAACCGCTCAAGTGCCTTTTCATACAGCTCAAATCAGGCCGCAACCCGGCGCAACTGGCGTTCCCGCTGGATAATTTCAGAGGCAAGGCGCAGATAGGCCTGGCTGCCCGCACATTTCAGGTCATAAAGCAGCGCCGGCTTGCCATAGGACGGTGCTTCCGAAATACGGACATTCCGGGGAATGATCGTTTCATAAACCGCATCTCCCATGGTCTCGCGCACATCGGCAACCACCTGGCTGGAGAGATTGTTGCGGCTGTCATACATGGTCAAGACGATCCCATGAATGCTAAGCTCAGGGTTCAGGGCACTCTTGACCTGCTCAACCGTACTGAGCAGCTGGCTCAAACCTTCCAGTGCGAAGAACTCGCATTGCAGCGGCACCAGGATGGAATGGGACGCGGACAGCGCATTGATCGTCAGTAGATTGAGCGAAGGCGGACAATCCACCAGCACATAGGTGAAGCCAATTTCCTGGAACAGACGTGAATGGGCCAGGTTCTCGATCGCGTTGCGCAACCGGAAGGCCCGGTCACTTGTGGATGCGATTTCCAGCTCCAGACCAAGAAGATCCATGGTGGATGGCGCCACCCACAGGCGCTGCACGTCGGTCTCGCGCACTGCCTCGGCCAGCGAGCAATCCCCACTCAGAATTTCATAAGTCGACAGGCCCCGGTCCCGGTGCTCGATACCAAGGCCGGTCGAGGCGTTACCCTGAGGATCGAGATCGATGACGAGCACCTTTTCTCCAATCGCCGCAAGCGCCGTGCCGAGATTGATGGCAGTCGTGGTTTTACCCACCCCACCCTTTTGGTTTGCAAGCGCGAGAACGCGCGGCGTTTCGGGAAGCATGCTCATTGCCACAACACCTTCCTAGGCTATTCCGGCCGGGCGGAGATATTTGAGAAAAGAAGCATCCGGCTCATAGGATCAACAACACTTTTCTTTTCTACCAGATCAAAGGACCAAGCGTCAGAGGCTTCGTCAACTTCTCTTTGAAAATCCTGCCCTTTGTGGAAAACAGCCTTCGCTCCGGTTGCTGTGAACGGCTCGGACAGCTCGAACAACAGCTTCAACGAGGCCAGAGCCCGGGCGGACACAGCTTCCACCGGCCCCCCCGTCCACTCTTTCGTAACCGATTCGATCCGGCCCGGATGCACAGTACCCGTCGATCCGGTTTCCCGCAGGACCGTGCGCAGGAATGCGGCCTTGCGCTGATTGCTCTCAATGAGGTGAACATGGGCCCCATCCTGATCCGCCAGGAGGATCGCCGTCACGATCCCCGGGAAACCACCACCGCTGCCGATATCCACCCAGGTCCGTGCCTCTGGATAACTCCACTGGGTCTGAAGACTGTCGGCCACGTGCCGTGTCCAGATATCCGCGATAGTGGACGGAGCAATCAGGTTCTGCGCCGGTTGCCACTTCAAAACCAGATCCACATAGATCTGGAGCCGCTCAGACGTTTCACGTGAAACATCCCCAAACTTATGCACAACCTGTCCAGTGGCATTCAACAAGATGGGACGGCCCATTATGCGGCCCCTTTCTGGCTCTGCCGCTTCAAATGGGACAAGATCAAGGTCAAGGCTGCAGGGGTCATGCCATCCATACGGGATGCTTGTCCAAGGGTCGCTGGTCGCCCATCCATGAGTTTTTGCTTCACCTCATTTGACAAGCCAGTGATTGCTTCGTAGTCGAAACCATCCGGGATCTGCAAGGCCTCATCCCGCTTCAAGGCTTCAATATCCGCAAGCTGCCGATCGAGATACACCGCGTAAAGCGCATCGGTCGCCACCTGCTCGGCAACCATCTGGTCCACCTCTTCAAGCTCCGGCCAGATCCGGGTCAGGATTTCATAGGTCACATTGGGATAGGACAGAAGGTCAAAGGCGGTCCGGCGGATGCCGTCCTGGTTGACAGGCAGACCTTTCTTCTGGGCCTCCGACGGGGTCACCGTCAAGCTCTTCAACAGATCCCGCGCGTCGGCAATCCGGCGCATCTTGTCTTGAAAAGCGGCCTGGCGCAGCGCCGAAACGAGGCCACGCCCAATGCCCAGGGGCGTCAGCCGCTGGTCCGCATTATCTGCCCTCAAGGACAGGCGATACTCTGCGCGGGAGGTGAACATCCGGTAGGGCTCGGTAATCCCCCGGGTGATCAGGTCATCGATCATCACGCCGATATAACCTTCAGACCGGTCGATCACGAAGGGCTCTTTCCCGGCCACTTTGAAGGCCGCATTGGCCCCTGCCACAAGACCCTGCGCCCCGGCCTCTTCATAGCCTGTGGTCCCATTGATCTGGCCCGCCAGATAAAGTCCGCCGCACCGCTTGGCTTCCAGTGTTGGGCGCAGCTCCCGCGGGTCTACATGATCATACTCAATCGCATAACCCGGTTGAATGACTGTCACGTCTTCCAGGCCCGGAATAGTCTTCAGAAAAGCCAGCTGAGCATCCTCCGGCAAGGAGGTGGAAATACCATTCGGATAGACCGTGTAGTCATCAAGACCTTCCGGTTCCAGGAAGATCTGGTGCCCATCCCGGTCACCAAAGCGAACGATCTTGTCTTCAATAGAGGGGCAATAGCGCGGTCCCCGCCCCTTGATCTCGCCAGAATACATCGCCGACCGGGAGAGATTTTCCCGGATAATACGATGGGTCTCCGGGGTGGTCCGTGTGATATGGCAGGGGATTTGGGGCGTCTTGATCCGCTCTGTCAGTGTGGAAAACGGGATCGGCTCCGCGTCCCCCGGCTGTTCTTCCAGCCGATCCCAATGGATCGTCCGCCCATCGAGACGCGCAGGTGTCCCGGTCTTCAGCCGGCCCAGATCAAATCCGATCTCCTCCAAAGACTCCGACAGGCCCAGAGCAGGTGCTTCGCCAGAACGTCCCGCCGGGATCTTCCTGTCGCCTATATGGATCAGCCCACGCAGGAAGGTGCCACTGGTGAGCACGATCGCTGCACAAGAGACCACCCGGCCGTCGGCCAGCACCAGGCCTGTCACGACCCGCTGGCCAGCCTCTTCCCCAAACAGGATCTGATGGGCTTCCCCTTCCACCACCTGCAGACCCTTAACAGCGGCGATCTCTTTCTGCATCGCTTCGCGGTACAGCTTCCGATCTGCCTGAGCTCTGGGCCCACGAACGGCCGGTCCCTTACGCCGGTTGAGCATCCGGAACTGGATGCCGCCCTGATCTGCGACCCTGCCCATCAGACCATCCAGCGCATCAATCTCACGGACGAGATGCCCCTTTCCCAAACCGCCAATTGCCGGATTGCAGGACATCACTCCAATCGTCTCGAACCTGTGGGTCACCAAAGCCGTGCGGGCACCGGCCCGGGCAGACGCGGCAGCGGCTTCACAGCCCGCATGGCCACCTCCAATTACCACGACATCGACAGTCAATTCCTGGTCGCTCATAGTTTCACCGTTCACACGGACGCTGTGACTTCCTGCGCCCGGCTTCATCCAGATCAATTTTCGGGATCGGTTTCCGGCACCCGCCGGATCATCATAAGCCGAAAACCCGGCTCTTTCATGAGAGATCTTATAAGGCGAGAACCTGTCCTGGTCAAAGCAGAATCCCCCAGAGCAGACAGACCGGCAACCCGATCTACTGCAAGACCTCCCTATCAAGACCGCAAAATGATTCACGTGAAACATATTCCGGCCCAGAACCGATCCAGGCGGACCATCAATGATTCACGTGAAACATCATTTACCGATGCAAAAATCCCGGAAGATCACATCGAGTAGATCTTCCACATCGATCCGCCCCGTGATCCGGCCAAGCGCGTCCGCCGCCCGCCGCAGGTCCTCCGCCCGCAATTCGGCTGGCAGATGCACCGCGTCAACGGCAGTCCTGAGGCCAGTTAAGCATTCTCCGAGAAAGAACCGGTGCCGTTCACGGGTCGCAAGTGGGGCTTCGCAGAGAGAAATTGTTTCCTCCGCAAAACGGGTAAGGCTGTCAAACAGGCTGGTCATACCCTCGGGCAAGACATTCGATGTCGGGATTTCAACAATCGTTCCGGAAGAGTCTTGTTCCGGAAGAGTCTCAAGATCGCTCTTAGTACGGACCACCCACAGCGGCACAGATCCCTTAAGACTGTCCGGCAGGCCACTGCCCGGAGCATCATGAGGAATGCCCTCCGGCTCTTGCGCCCACAAGATCAGATCTGCCTGTTCCCCGCGCGCCTGGGCCCTGCGGATCCCCTCTTTCTCAACGACACCATCCGTCTTACGCAATCCGGCTGTATCGACCAGCGTCACCGGATAGCCACCCAGGTCCAGGTGAACCTCAATCACGTCGCGCGTCGTCCCGGCCTCTTCGGTGACAATTGCCACATCCCGCCCGGCAATGGCATTTAAGAGACTGGACTTGCCCGCATTCGGCGCACCCATCAGAACAACCTGCAAACCGGAGCGCAGCCTCTCCCCGCTGCGCGAGCGGTCCAGGTGATCCGCTATCTCCCCGTGGAGGGTCGCAGCTTCACGCCAAACCTCGTCGGCAACAGATCCGGGCACATCTTCTTCATCGGCAAAATCGAAATCCGCTTCGATCATGGCCCGCATATGTATGAGCCTTTTCCGCCAGCCTTCATAGAGCGCCCCCAGAGCGCCGCCCATCTGGCGCAGGGCCTGCTTGCGCTGGCTTTCGGTCTCCGCTGCAATGAGATCCGCAAGGCCCTCAACCTCGGTCAGATCCATCCGGCCATGGTCAAAGGCCCTGCGGGTGAATTCCCCCGCCTCCGCAGGACGGCAGGTCTGAAACGCTGCCAGAACAGAGAGCATACGCGTGACAACAGCCCGGCCACCATGGCACTGGAATTCAGCGACGTCTTCACCGGTAAAGCTGTTTGGTCCTTTGAAGAACAGCACCAGAGCCTCATCCAGAACATCGCCGGTCCCGGGATCTCGCAACTTGCTAAGCATTGTTTTGCGGGGATCAGGCAAGCGGCCACACAGAGAGGTCACGATCTCTGCGGCCTTGTTGCCGGACACCCGCAGAACAGCAACACCCGAGGGAACAGCACCGCTGGACAAGGCATAAATCGTATCGCGCATGGGGCCTCTTTTACTGTCTTCGGGCTTTGGCTTTTGAAACAAGCCATGTCGCATTATAGAGTTCGCCGCCCTGCCTGACCTCACGGATCTCAATGCAGGAGAGAAAACTTGGCTCCGGATGACCACATCCCGGCTGGATCTGATCACCGGGACCAGGGGCAGCTTCCTAGCAGCAAGTCTTCCAGACCGGAAGCCTTCCTGCCGTCGATATCTTCGCAATTTCCCGCCTGGCGCAAAACCGCGTGGCATCTCATTTGCCTTTCCTTGCCTGACACCAAAGAGGCCAATGCCAAAGACAAAGCAGTTTGAATCCGGATGAACGCGGCGCGCCTGGTCGGTAAGCCGGATCGTTGCGCAAACGACTCGATTGTGCCGCTCCGGGCAAACCCTGTTTCACGTGAATCAACTTTGGAAAAGATGTGCATAGATGATCCTCTGCCAAGGGATCTTTTGGCACACACCCTTGAAGCCCTTTAACACGGCACCGATTCAAAAAAATGCGGAGCCACATGAAACCGCCAATGCCAGCGATCACCTTGAATGCAGCACACATGTGGATCTTGACCATGTCACCGCCCTCACCGGGCCTCACCCGAAACGATGGGATGGGCTTCTGTTTCACGTGAATCTGAAAGACTGCGCCTGTCCGGGAGATCGGGACTGCATCAGGTGCCAGCGCCCTGCCACTCCGTCTTGCGCAACCGGTAAAGAACATGCGGCGCAACCGGATGATCGGCTGGAAGGGAGGGATGCAGAAAGTCTCCCTCCGGATCGCGGCGCATGCCGATGCGTTCCATCACCTTCTGAGAGGGAAGATTGTCCGGAATGGTAAAGGCCACAATCTCCTCAAGATCAATGGTTTCAAAACCGAATCGAAGCCAGGCCGTTGCCGCCTCACTTGCATAGCCCTTGCCCCAAGCAGATTGTTTGAGCCGCCAGCCGATCTCCACGCACGGATCAAAAGGAAGTGGTGCCGCATAGCTTGGCCGGCTGAGACCGACAAATCCGAGAAACTCTCCGGTCGCCGTCACCTCGACAGGCGCCATTGAAAAGCCATCCGTGACCTGTTTTTCAATGCATCTGGAAATCAACAGCTCGGATTTTTCCCGGGTCAGCGGTTCAGGAAAATACCGCATGACCTGCGGGTCGGCACACAGGGCGGCAAAAGGATCCGTATCCGCCGCCTCCCACGCCCTGAGAGTGAGCCGTTCCGTTTCAAGAAAAACTGTCCGTGTCATATCATTCGGCTCCGAACCTCTCCCATACGTGTCCTGCACCCGATCAACTCTGTAACGCGAGCTACTGCGGGCAGGAACATCAGGAAGCATAATGGGATTCAAAAAAGAAAAGACGCGAACCGGAAGGTTCGCGCCTTTGTCTCTAAACCAGCATTCTGTGCCAGATCAAGTGTTCATGCTGTCGAAGAACTCGTCGTTGGACTTGGTCTGCTTCAGCTTGTCGAGCAGGAATTCCACCGCATCGACCGTTCCCATCGGATTGAGAATACGGCGCAGGACAAACGTCTTCTTGAGCCGTTCATGCGGCACAAGCAGTTCTTCCTTACGGGTTCCGGAGCGCTGAATGTCGATGGCCGGATAAACACGCTTGTCGGAAATTTTGCGGTCGAGAATGATCTCCGAGTTGCCCGTTCCCTTGAACTCTTCGAAGATGACTTCGTCCATGCGGCTGCCCGTGTCGATCAGCGCCGTTGCGATGATCGTCAGGGATCCGCCCTCCTCAATGTTCCGGGCTGCACCGAAGAAGCGCTTTGGACGCTGCAGCGCGTTGGCATCCACACCCCCGGTCAGAACCTTGCCCGAGGATGGCACCACCGTGTTGTAGGCCCGGCCGAGGCGGGTGATGGAATCCAGGAGGATGACAACGTCACGTCCATGTTCAGTCAGACGCTTGGCCTTTTCGATCACCATCTCAGCGACCTGAACGTGACGCGAAGCCGGCTCGTCGAATGTGGACGAAACGACTTCGCCGTTCACTGTACGCTGCATGTCAGTCACTTCTTCCGGTCGCTCATCAATCAGAAGAACGATCAAATAGCATTCCGGATGGTTCTTCGTGATTGACTTGGCAATGTTCTGCAGAAAGACCGTTTTACCCGTGCGCGGCGGTGCGGTGATCAGTGCCCGCTGGCCTTTGCCGAGCGGGGCCACAAGATCGATCACCCGTGAGGACAGATCCTTGATGGTCGGATCTTCGATTTCCATCCGGAACCGTTCATCGGGATAAAGCGGCGTCAGATTGTCAAAATGGACCTTGTGCCTGGCCTTTTCCGGATCTTCAAAATTGATCGTGTTGACCTTCAGAAGCGCGAAATACCGTTCGCCTTCCTTCGGGCTGCGGATCTGGCCTTCAACCGTGTCTCCAGTGCGCAGCGAAAAGCGCCGGATCTGGGACGGGGAGACATAAATGTCATCCGGGCCGGGAAGGTAGTTCGCATCCGGGGATCTGAGGAAGCCGAAGCCATCCTGCAGAACCTCGACAACACCCTCGCCAATAATCTCAACATCCTGAGCAGCCAGGTTCTTGAGAATGGCGAACATCAGCTCCTGCTTACGCATGGTGCTGGCATTTTCGACTTCGAGCTCCTCAGCAACCTGAAGCAGCTCTGTCGGCGTTTTTTCTTTTAGATCTTTGAGTTTCATTTCCCGCATCGAGTTGGGGTTTGGATTGTTATTGAGATTTGGTTTGGAAGGTCGATCTGAACCGGATAAGCAGAGAGACGGTCAGAAGATATCTGAGAAACTTTTAGACGTGTTCAGATGGATCGGCGGAACGTATCGAGTTGAAACAAACCCACGCCGAATGGAAGTGGCGGGAACATACGTTGTTTCGATCGGAATCGCAAGAGCGCAAATCTGACGGTTTCAAGCTTTCGAATGCTGGAAAACCTTCTGCCGGAAGAGCCATCCGCCGGACGGCTCCTCCGTTCAAAAACATCTTCGATCAGAATGGTTTGCCGATCACGAGGATCACAATGACGATCATGAGAAGGGTCGGAACCTCATTGAGGATCCGGTAAAAACGGGCCGTCTTTGTGTTTTCGTCCCGGGCAAAGGCCTTTACACATTTGCTCAAATATCCGTGAACGCCGGACATGATGAAAACAAGCGTGAATTTGGCGTGGAACCAGCCGTCCTGCCAGGCAGCAAGGTCATAGGCCAGCCACAGGCCGAAGATCCAGGAAGCAATCATTGCCGGATTCATGATCGCCTTCAGCAGGCGGCGTTCCATGACCTTGAAGGTTTCCGACTGCTGGGACCCGGGTTCCGCATCTACATGGTAAACGAAGAGCCGCGGCAGATAGAGCATCCCGGCCATCCACGCGATAATCGAAATCACATGGAGGGACTTGATCCAAAGATATAGGTCCACGCCTCAGCCCCTCCGCACCTGATCGACCATGCGTGCCACATTGTCCGGATCTGCATCCGGAGTCACCCCGTGGCCAAGATTGAAAATCAGCGGGCCCTTGTCGAAGGTGTTCAGGATATGGGCGACACCCTCTTCCAGCGCCTTGCCCCCGGCGACCAGCCGCATGGGATCAAGATTCCCCTGGACCGGAACCTTTTTCTGGATCTCCAGGGCCAAGTGATCCGGCGCCGTCCAGTCAAAACCGACCGCATCCACACCGGTTCCTTCGATATAGGCGGCAATCCGTGCTGATGAGGCTTTGGGAAAACCAATGATCTTTGCCGCTGGCCGCGCCGCCTTGACCCCGTCAACAATCCGCCGGGTTGGGCCGATCGACCAGCGCCGGAAGCCGGCATCGTCCAGAACCCCTGCCCAGGTGTCAAAAATCTGGACCGCATCTGCGCCCGCATCCAGCTGGCGGACCAGATAACGGATCGACGCGGTCACAAGCTGATCAATGAACTGCTGCATTAGATCCGGATCCCGGTAGGCGCCCACACGGGCGGCCACCTGATCCTGAGTAGTGTGTCCGGCCACAGAATAGCAGGCAACGGTCCAGGGAGCGCCGCAGAAGCCCAGCAGCGTTGTTTCTGAAGGCAGTTCAGAGCGAAGGCGTGAAACCGTCTCTATGACCGGTTTGAGATGATCCTCCGCACGATCCTGTTCCAGACGGTCAAGAAGATCGGCAGATAGTGGTTCCAGAACTGGACCCCGTCCTTCTTCAAACCGGACCGGATATCCGATTGCGTCAGGAACGACAAAGATATCGGAAAAGAGAATGCTTGCATCAAAACCATACCGGCGGATCGGCTGGAGAGTGACCTCTGTTGCCAGGTCCGGAGTATAGCAGAATTCCAGGAAGTTAGAGGCCTGGGACCGGACTTTCCGGTATTCCGGCAGGTAGCGTCCTGCCTGACGCATCATCCAAATGGGAGGTGGCCAGATTTTTTCTCCAGAGAGTACCCGCATCACGGTTCTGTCCTGAGACTTCATTAGGTCGCGCCTTTCCCACATTCCAGATCAAATAAGATTCTTAATTTTATCTGTTTTTTCTATTTGTGAGTGGATTACCGGGATCATTTTTCATCCACAATGCGTTGGCTCAATTTTCTTGCCGGGATAAACCAGCGCTGATTTCATTCAGAATCCCTCCCCAGGAGTCGATAAGAAGAAAAACCTATTTAAAATCATAAATTTATAAGTTTGTTTACCAAGTGTTAACACTTTAGGCGCAGGTGGAAACTTTGTCGATATGTCACAGGCCCTCTGTGAATCCACACCAATGCACAACCGTTTCGGAAACAGTTTCCGCGTCTTGAAGCCCTGTTAACAAAATCGGGCGACCGGGCATAAACTGCGTGCCATATGTCCGGTTGGTGCGCTTACACCCAATCCGTCAACAGCCCTGGGGATGATATCGTGAACAAGTCGAGACACTATTTTCATTTGCATCTTGTGTCCGACTCCACCGGCGAGACCTTGATGACCGTGGCCCGCGCGGCAACGGTTCAGTATGAAAATGTGCAGGAAATCGAGCATGTCTATCCGCTGGTGCGCTCGTCGAAACAGCTGGACCGGGTCATTTCGGAAATCGAGAATGCCCCGGGCATCGTGCTCTACACATTGGTCGATGACGAGATTTCCAGCCGGCTGGAATACAAATGCCGGGAACTCGGCGTTCCATTCGTCAACATTCTCGATCCCGTTTTTGCCGTCTTCCAGTCTTATCTCAATGTCACGCAGACCCACCGGGTCGGGGGGCAGCATGAACTGGATGCGGAATATTTCCAGCGGATGGAAGCGCTCAACTACACAATGCTGCATGATGACGGTCAGGTCTGGGAGGACCTGGAATCCGCCGATATCGTGCTGATCGGAATTTCGCGTACCTCCAAGACGCCAACCTGCATTTATCTGGCCAACCGGGGTATCAAGGCTGCAAATGTTCCGCTGGTTCCGGGCATTCCCCTGCCGGACCACGTGAAAACCCTGAAGGAGCCGATGATCGTCGGTCTGATTGCCTCCGCGGAGCGCATCCAGCAGATCCGGCGCAACCGGGTCTTGTCGCTGAATTCTGACGGGTACAACGACACCTATATCGACCGAAAGGAAATTTCCCAGGAAATCAACATGACCCGGCGTCTTTGTTCGGAAAACAGCTGGCCTCTGATTGACGTGACACGCCGGTCGGTGGAAGAAACAGCGGCGGAAATTCTGACCCTGTTCAAGGATTACAAATCAAACAAAAAACATCCGGTCCCGGGCGTTTAGCGCGCTTGGTGAGACGGCCGGGACGGCAGAGAGGATAGGAATGGCACTCGTATTGGCGAGCGGAAGCAGAATCCGGGCGGAACTGATGACAAATGCGGGTCTGACGGTCACGGTCGATCGGTCAGATGTTGACGAACGGGCCGTGGAAGCCCCGCTTCTGGAGGCGGGATTTCCGCCGGAAGATCTGGCCAGCGTTCTGGCGGAAGCAAAAGCCAATGATGTCAGCGCCCGGCGCGGCGGAGATCTGGTCGTCGGAGCCGACCAGATCCTGGCCTTTGAAGGCAAACGCCGCACAAAGCCTGAAGATATGGAGACGGCCCGGCGCCAGCTTCTGGCGTTTTCCGGCAAATCCCATGAGCTGCATTCGGCTGTCGTTATCTCCAGGAATGGCGAAGCCATCTGGCGGCATGTGTCCACGGCCCGCCTGACCATGCGCTCGCTGACGCCGGAATTTATCGGTCACTATCTGGCCCATGCAGGCGACAAGGTTCTGTCCAGTGTCGGAGCCTATCAGCTGGAAAGTTTAGGAGTTCAGCTGTTTGAGAAGATTGAAGGCGACTATTTCACCATTTTGGGCCTGCCGCTTCTGCCCCTTCTGGGCGAATTGCGGAACTTGAAGGTAATTGAGGAATGAGCGGTCCTTTGAAGAAAGCGGCCATCACCGGCCACCCGGTCAGCCATTCCCGCTCTCCCCTCATCCATGGCTATTGGCTGAAAGCGCACGGCCTTTCCGGCGATTATGGCCGGGTTGATGTCCCGGCAGACGAAGCGGTGGATTTTTACCGTTCCTTTGCCGCCTCCGGCCTCATCGGCGCCAATGTCACCGTGCCGAACAAGGAAACTGCAGCCAAAGCCTGTCACTGGCTGGACGCCGCGGCCAGGGCCATGGGGGCTGCCAACACGCTCTGGCTGGACGAAGACGGAAAGCTCTGCGGGGCCAATACGGATGGTCTGGGCTTTTTGGGAAATCTCGATCAGCGGGCTCCCGGTTGGGACAGGACGGGCGGCAAAGCCGTTGTGCTGGGCGCGGGCGGCGCGGCGCGGGCGATCGTATGGGCGCTTTTGTCCCGGAATTTCACACAAGTGCATATCGTCAACCGGACGGAAGAAAAAGCCAGGCAACTCGCTGAAGAATTTGGCACCAAAACGATTGCCCATGGCTGGGATAAGCTGGGGACAGTACTTGAAGAAGCCGATCTTCTGGTCAACACCACGTCCCTTGGCATGACCGGCAAACCGCCGCTTGAAATCGATCTTGCGTCTTTGCCGGAAACAGCTCTCGTCAATGATATTGTCTATGCACCGCTGGAGACGGATCTCTTGAAACAGGCCGCCGGCCGGGGAAATCCCAAGGTGGACGGGATCGGCATGCTCTTGCATCAGGCTGTGCCCGGCTTTGAACGCTGGTTCGGCATCCGGCCGGAGGTAACCGAAGAGTTGCGCGCGCTCGTGTTGAAAGACCTGGGGGGGACCGCGTGATCCGCATCGGGCTGACCGGGTCCATCGGCATGGGCAAATCGACCACCGCGAAGATGTTCGCAGCCCGCGGCGTGCCGGTTCATGATGCCGATGCCTGTGTTCATGCGCTTTATGAAGGCCGGGCGGCGCCGCTTGTCGCCGAGGCCTTCCCCGGAACCGTTGCCGATGGCAAGGTCGATCGGGCTCTCTTGTCCAAAAAGGTGCTGGGCGACCCGGCAGCTCTCAAGCGGCTGGAAGAGATCGTTCACCCCCTGGTACAGGAAGAAGAACAGACCTTTCTGGAACTGGCCAGACTTGATGGCCAGCCCGTGGTCCTGATGGACATTCCGCTTTTGTTTGAAACAGGGGCGGAGGACCGGGTGGATGTGATTGTCGTTGTGACCGCCAAAGCTGAAATCCAGCGGGAGCGGGTGCTGGCCCGGCCCGGCATGAGCGAAGAGCGTTTTCAGGCGATCCTGGCCAAACAGGTACCGGATGCCAAAAAACGCGAGCGGGCCGATTTTCTGATCGATACCGGCCTGGGGCTGGCAGCGGTGGAGGATCGGGTGGACGAAATTTTGGAAGCGCTCGCCCAAAAGGCTTGACCCTTCTTAGAACTCCTTGGGAAAACCCTTGCTCAGGCTTGCCAGAGCGTCATGTGGCTGCACAGTGGGAGCAAATTGGAAAGGTGGAGCAAAATGCGCGAGATCTCCTTCGATACGGAAACAACAGGTCTGAGCCCCCGGGGCGGGGACCGGCTGGTGGAAATCGGCGGGGTTGAGCTCTGGAACCATATTCCGACGGGAAATTCCTACCACGTCTATATCAACCCTCAGCGGGACATGCCTGAAGAAGCTTTCCGCGTGCATGGGCTGTCTGAAGAGTTCCTGTCTGACAAGCCGTTATTTGCGCAGGTTGCGGATGAATTTCTGGAGTTTGTCGGTGATGCCACGCTGGTCATCCACAACGCGGCCTTTGACATGGGCTTCATCAATATGGAGCTGGAGCGCGCCGGGCGGCGGACCATTGGCAACGATCAGGTTCTGGACACGCTGGAAATCGCTCGCCGCAAACACCCGACCGGGCCGAATTCTCTCGACGCCCTGTGTTCGCGTTACGGCATCGACAATTCCAAACGCGTAAAGCACGGGGCCTTGCTCGACGCGGAAATTCTGGCTGAAGTCTATCTGGAAATGATCGGCGGCCGTCAGACCGCCCTCGGCCTCATGCCGGAAGAGGAGGAAACCACCTCCGGCGGGGCGTCTGTGGTCTCAGGCGAATTGGGCACCTTCAATGCCGCCCCGCGCCCCACCCCGCTTGCCTCCCGTTTGTCACAGGACGAATATGCGGCGCACAAAGCCTTCATTGAAGGGATGGGAGAGAATGCTCTTTGGGGGAAATACGGCGGATGAACTTCTAAAGATCCTTTGCTACCATCGCCTTCGGACGCAGATGAACGATCCGGAACGCGATCAACGTGACCGATAAAAAGACCATTCGCGTCTATGACGCCAAGGCCGGGGATTATGTCAGGAATTTTTCGGGCAAAGGCCCCAGCGGACATCTGAAAAAATTCATGTCGTACTTGCCGGAAGGGGCTCATGTCCTGGACTGGGGCTGCGGACCGGGAGATGCTTCTTTCCACATGAAAGCGGCCGGGTTTGTGCCCGATCCGGTAGATGCATCTACAGAAATGGTTGCCCTTGCGCGGGACCGGTTTGCTCTGCCCGCCCGGCTGGGCACATTTCAAGATCCCCTTCCTGATGAGGCCTATCAGGGCGCCTGGGTGAATTTCAGTCTGCTCCATGCCCCCCGCGACGCCATGCCGGGTCATTTGCAGTGCCTTTTCGGCGCACTTGCGCCGGGCGGCCTGTTTCACATTGGCATGAAGCGGGGGACCGGCGCGCATCGCGACAAGTTTGGCCGCTACTACACCTATTTCCAGACCGAAGAACTGATCCGGCTTTTGGAAACAGCCGGGTTTGTGATGATCGAGTATTATGAGGGCGAAGGAGCCGGACTGGCCGGAAATATTGAACCTTTTGTGTTGATCCTGTCCCGAAAACCGTGACCGGCAATTGGATGAAATGGCCGGTCCAGTTGTGGCGCAGCATCCTCGAAGACAAAAGAGCACGCTCGTCCGGCCAGAACAGAGGTTTCCCGATTGCCGCTTTGGGCCGGCCCGCGTAGCTTTCCCAAATGACTCGACTTCTGGAAACCGATCTTTATCAGCCCGTCAAAGACTTCCTCACCGGCCAGGGCTATGAGGTGAAGGCGGAAATCGGGGCCGCCGATCTTGTGGCCTGCCGGGGCGATGAGGACCCGGTGATTGTGGAGCTGAAAACCGGATTCACCCTCACCCTGTTTCATCAGGCGATTGATCGGCAGGCGGTGACCGATGCGGTTTATGTGGCGGTGGCGCGAGGCAGTGGACGGCGGTTTCTGGCTGCGCTGAAAAGCAATCTCAAGCTGGCCCGCCGGCTTGGGCTCGGCCTGATCACCGTGCGGCTTTCCGACAATTTGGTTGAGGTGCACTGCGATCCGGCGCCCTTCACCCCGCGCAAATCAAAGCCCCGCAAGGACCGCCTGCTGAGGGAATTTGCCCGCCGGGAGGGTGACCCGAACACCGGCGGCTCCACACGGGTCGCGCTTGTGACCGCCTACCGGCAGGATGCCATGCGCTGTCTGGCGCATCTGGGCGCCAAGGGTCCCAGCCGGGGCGCGGCAGTGGCCAAGGCAACCGGTGTGAAGCGCGCCACCAGAATGATGGCCGATGACCATTATGGCTGGTTTGAACGGGTGGAGCGGGGGATTTACGGCCTGTCGCCCAAGGGCCAGAGGGAGCACGAAGAGCAAACCGCAGCGGACACAGCCAAGTAGAAGACGATCAGTCCGCCAGCCAGCTGACAGTTTCCAGGTGCCGGCTGGAATACGTGGTTGAGCCATCAAAGGCCCAAGCCATGGTTTGGCCAATGGTCCAGAGCCGGGCCCGCTCCCGGTCCAGATCCAGCTCTTCCGACAGACGGTCCAGCCGGTAAAGGGCGGCCTGTTTCGAATGGCCGAATTCAAAACTGCGGACAATCGGGCTCAGCGCAAAAGCCGGATCGCCCACCAGGGGTTTTGGATCAATCGCCAGCCAGGGAGCCCGCTCCGCCGACAGGATGTTGTGGCCATGAAGGTCCTGATGCAAAAGCACCTGTTCAGAAGGTTCAGCCTGAAGATCCTTCAAGGCCCCAAGAGCAAGATCCACCAGATATGTGCCGCAAGGTTGTCCCGCCCTCAGCCAGTCCTTCTGAAGATTTGCCCGCCAAAGGGCGGCTTCTTCTTTCAGGGATAGGAAGGGCGCTGCGGCCGGAACCAGCAACTGCCACAACAGGTCTGATAAGATGGCGATCGCATCCGCTGCTTGGTCATCTGCCAGAAACCGCCCCGGTCTGCAGGGTTCCAGCAGCAGGGCGCCGAGATCCGGGGCATGGTCCAGCAGACAGATTACGCCTTGCCCGTTCCAGTGGCGCAGCGCGTCCGCTTCATGGCGGGTCGAGCGGTCAACGAATTGCAGTTTCAAAACAACGTCCCCGCCGTCCCGGCGGGCGGGCACCACATAAGACACGCAGCCGCCGGAATAGGGCGCCCCGATGCTGTCTAGTTGAAACCGGTCCCGGGCCTGATTGAGCAGATGTGGCAAGGCTTTTAGCCAGGACGCCCCATCCGCTTTTCCTTCCAGCCAGGTGAGACTGTCCGGTGGGGAAACGGGCGGGGTCAGGTCTGGCACTCGGGCTCCAGTGCAGTGTGCGTATTAAGGGAACATCCGCCTCAAAGCATGGACGGCAGGACCCGGTCGGGCGGCCGGTGACCATCCATGAAGGTCTTGATATTGATGATGACTTTCTCGCCCATTTCAATCCGCCCTTCCAGGGTGGCTGATCCCATATGCGGCAGCAGCACCACATTCTCAAGCTTGACCAGCTTGGGATTGACCGCAGGCTCGTGTTCAAAAACATCGAGACCGGCGCCAGCCAGATCTCCTGCTTCCAGCATCCGGATCAAGGCGTTTTCATCAATAACTTCCCCGCGGGCGGTGTTGACCACATAGGCCCCCTGTTTCAGGAGTTTCAACCGGCGGGCGGACAGAAGATGGAAGGTTGCCGGAGTATGCGGGCAATGTACGGAGACCACATCCATACGCGCCAGCATCTGGTCAAGGCTGTCCCAATAGGTGGCCTCCAGATCTTCCTCGATTTCTTCGGCGACCCGGCGGCGGTTATGATAATGGATCGACATGCCGAAGGCTTTTGCCCGCCGGGCAACGGCCTGCCCGATCCGGCCCATGCCGATGATGCCAAGGCGCTTGCCCCAGATCCGGTGGCCCAGCATCCAGGTGGGCGACCAGCCGGCCCAGTCGCCAGCTTCGATCGCCTGAATGCCGCTGGCCAGCCGGCGCGGCACGGACAGCATCAGTGCCATGGTCATGTCGGCCGTGTCTTCGGTGAGCACGCCCGGCGTGTTGGTGACATTGATGCCCCGGTTGTTCGCCGTGACCACATCGATATTGTCGACGCCATTTCCGAAATTGGCGATCAGTTTCAGGTTTTCCCCAGCCTGGGAAAGAACCGCTGAATCGATCCGGTCCGTCACCGTGGGCACCAGCACATCGGCGCTGCGCACCGCTTCAACCAGTTCGGCCTGGCTGAAAGGCCTGTCATGTTCATTCAGACGCGTTTCAAAAAGCTCGCGCATGCGGGTCTCGACCACATCCGGAAGTTTCCGGGTGACGACAACGACAGGCTTCTTTTTCCCCATACCTACTGCCTTTCGCGCTTCGTTGAGGTTCTGTTAACCCAAACGGTTCCAACTTGATGCTGCGCGTTGCGCGAGCGCCCGAGACCTCTCCCTTTTCCTTACCAGATGGTTCGGCAGAAACAAGTGATGGGTGTCATTCGCAGCTTAATCCCCACGAGCCGGGGCTTGCATGGTGGTTTTCACGCATTTTTTTCGGTACAGGTTTGACGTACCTCAACGCCTCGAAACAATTGGACAACCGGACACGATGACCCGTTCGATTCCAGCCGCCCGTTTTCTTTTGTGCATGATGGCCCTTCTCTGTGCCTTCAGCTGGCCGGAGGGAGCGGCGTTTGCGCAGGGAACCACGACCGGGGCGTCCGGGTTGCCGATCCCCCGGTTTGTCAGCCTGAAATCCGACCGGGTCAATGTGCGCGTCGGGCCGTCCCGGGAACATGCGGTTGCCTGGACCTTCGTGAAATCCGGCCTGCCGGTGGAAATCATCCAGGAGTTCGAGAACTGGCGCCGTATCCGCGATTGGGAGGGCAAAGTCGGCTGGGTGTTCCACTCCCTCCTGTCCGGACGCCGCACTGCGCTGGTCACCCCTTGGGAAAAAGACAGCCGTACCCCGCTGCGGGCCCGCTCAAGGTCCGATGCCGATATTGTTGCCGAACTGGAGCCCTTTGTGCTGACCACCGTCTCCGAATGCGCCGGCGGCTGGTGCCGCGTCAGCGGCAAGGAGTATGACGGCTGGCTCGACCAAACCCGTCTTTTTGGTGTCTATCCGGACGAAGTCATCGGCGAATAAGGACTTCACATCCGGTTTTGCGGGAAGTCGGCAGAGAGGCTTTGCGAGCATCCCTCGCTGTGCGCTCCCGGCCCTGAGCCGGGAGCACTGCCGGTGAAGCCGAACGCTGGATTTTACCTCATCAAAGGCCAATAGGGTCCCGGCTCGAGGCCGGGACGGCATCGGAGTTCTGGCTGATTCAAACCTTTCAACGGGCCCTGCCGCTTTTGCCATCCCGGGCGCAGCGCAGCGGAGATCCGGGACCCAGTACCCCGCAGAAACGGTGGGCTGGGTCTCCTAGGTGTGTGCCCGAAGCTCTGCCTTTTATCGAAAGAGTGCAGCAGACAGGGGCACAAGAGAAGAAAAACCTCTGAATGTTCGCTTCCGGCGGTTTTTCTTGGGCGGAAAGGGAAGGCCTGCGCCAAAACCGGTTTCGGGAAAAACGCGGGGTTTCTTTTTGCGTGACCTTTTCGGCGCGCCGGTCTATAGAGTTGCCTCTTCAGTCCGCTATCAAACCCGTCAGGCCGTCCATGATCTCTTTGCCACACCTGCCGCGTCAGGTGGTGCTCATCTTGCTGTTGCAGTTCACGAACAGTCTCGGCGTCTCGTCTCTGGTGCCGCTGATGAGCTTCTTCATCGTGGAGGGCCTTGGTTCTGCCCCGTGGCAGGTGGGGCTTTACTCCGGTCTGGTGATGCCGCTCACCCTCGCCGCCAACCGGATTTCGGGGGAACGCCTGGATGGTGGGTTTCCGGTCAAACGTCTGCTGCTGATTTCCATCTGTGCCTTTTTGGGGCTGACCGCGCTGCTGACGCAGATCTCCAGCCTTCTGATGCTGGTGCTGACCATTCCGCCGCTAATGGCCTTGTCCAATACCGGCACAGGAACCATCTTCACTTTTTGCCGCCTTTATGCGGAGCGCAATGCGCTGGACAGTGTAAAAATCAATTCCTGGCTGCGCATGACCGTGTCACTGGCCTGGATGATCGGGCCCGCTCTGGCTTATTTGCTGGTGGACCTGTTTGGCTTTACAGCCGCGTTTTTGACTGCCTTTGGCATCGGTCTTGTTTATCTGACCCTTGGGTGGACACTGGTGCCGGACGGTTTCCGATCCAACCGGCCCAGGGGCGGTGGAACAGACAAGGATCCGGTCAATTGGGGCTTGCTGGTTGCGGGGGCCATCTGTCTCGGCTTTGTCGTCACCAATTCCCTCTTTCTCAGCGCGATGCCGCTCTTTTTTGTCAAAGAGGCAGGCTTGCCCGGATACGCACCGGGGCTGGCGCTGTCGGTGAAATGTCTTCTGGAAGTGTTTGTGATTTTCGCCTCGGTCAAGCTGGCGGAGCGGATCGGTCTGCGGCAGGTGCTGCTGGTGGCGGCAGGTCTCGCGGTTCTGAGCATGCTGTTATATTCGGAAGTCACGCAGATTTGGCAGGTAATTTTCATTTCGGCGCTGGAAGGCACCTATTATGGTCTTTTTGCCGGGGTCTCGATCAGTTTCGTGCAGAGCTTTGCTCCCAGCAGGCCTGGCCGGGGCACGGCCGTCTATATGAACAGCCTGTTTCTGGGAGGCATGATCGGCAGTATCTCCATGGGCCTGATTGCAAGCGCGTTGGATTTCAAAGCGGTGCTCTATGTGGCAGCGGCAAGCTCTGTGGTGGCCCTTTTGGTTCTGATCGCAACGCTCAAGGTTCAGCCGCCTGTGGAAGAAGAGCCTGCTGCAGATACCTAGTGCGGCCTCCGGTGACCCATTTCCGGCCAACGGACATCGTCGCGTCGCTTACCCGGTCAATTTCCTCAGCAAGAGGCTTCCAGGACTGGCCCTCAAAATAAGGCCTTAAACCCCACCGGCCCGCGCTACGGAGAGTGCATTGACCATGGCACCGGCAAAACTGGTCCGGTCGTCCGGATTGAGGAAGGCACCAAGATCCACAGTTTCTCCACGGCTTGTCACCTGGATTTTCACAACCCCTTCATCCTCAACCCGCTCTATCGAAAGGCGGACCCAGACCGGATTGAACCTGTATTCCTGAAACCGTTTGCCGGGCCCGACCTTGCGCACGGTCAGCGCATTGCGGGAGACAATAATCTCCTCAAAGATCCGGGCCGAGCGGTAATTCAGCCGGAAGGCGGCCCATAGAAGAGCAACGTCCAGGCCGAAAAAGCCGAAAACCGGCCAGGCGCCAAGGCGCCAGAACAAAATGCCCGCCACAAAACTGACCGCGCCAAAACAGATCATCAGGATCAAGAACCCATCCGGCCCCAGGGACCGGTAGGGGGTCAGCACAGCTGAAAAGAAGGGCGTGTCTGCCCCGTCATGCTGTGCGCTTTCCTCAGGTTTCGGAGTGTTCTTGCTCATGCGGATTGATTATAGAGGGATCATGACCCAAGCAAAGAGCCCAGCCACCGCCAAGGCCGCGACCCGCACGGCGAAATCGAAAAAGCCCGCCAGAAAAGCCCCGTCCGTTGACAATCCCGGCAAGGTGCTGAAACGGTCCCGCTACACCAAGGCGGAGACCTATGCGATTTTTCAGCGCTTCCATGCGGACAATCCGGAACCGGAAGGCGAGCTGGACTATGTGAATGCCTATACGCTCCTTGTTGCGGTGGTTCTGTCCGCCCAGGCGACCGATGTTGGCGTCAACCGGGCGACGAAGCATCTCTTCCAGATCGCGGACACGCCGGAAAAGATGGTGGCGCTTGGCGAAGACAAGGTGCGTGAGGAAATCCGCACCATCGGTCTTTTCAAAACCAAGGCCAAAAACGTCATTCTCCTGTCCGAGCAGCTCCTCAGGGATCATGGCGGCGAGGTGCCGGAGGACCGGGAAGCGCTGGAGAAGCTGCCCGGTGTCGGGCGCAAGACCGCCAATGTGGTGCTGAACATCTTCTTTGGCCACCCGACAATTGCGGTGGACACCCATCTGTTCCGGCTAGGCAACCGCCTTGGCATCGCCCCTGGCAAGACACCTCTCGACGTGGAAAAGGCCATGGAAAAGGCGGTGCCGCAGGAATTCTCCCTTCATGCCCACCACTGGCTGATCCTGCATGGCCGCTATATCTGCAAGGCCCGCAAGCCGGAGTGCAGGCGCTGTGTCATTTATGATCTGTGCAAGAGCCCGGAAAGGGAACCGTTCGATACCCTGCCCGAAGTCGCCGTCAAGACGCGGGCCTTGGCGCAGCGGGGGGAAACGGCTTGAGATTTGACAGCCGCTTTTTGCCAGATAGCGCCCGCCTGCGGTTCCGTCTGCCGCTGATCACGGATACGGCGTTCTATCTATCGCTCACGCAGTCTGCGGACTACATCCGCTTCATTTCCGATGCCGGGCTTAAAACGAAAGAGGACGCGCAAGCCTATATCCGCGATAAGGTTCTGAAGCGCTTTGAGGATTTCGGGGCCGGGCTCTGGATCATCGAGCTGAAGGAAACCAGCGTGCCTGTCGGCATTTGCGGTCTGGTTGTGCGTGAGGAGCTGCCCTGCCCGGATCTGGGATATGCGCTTCTGGAGACGTTTCGCGGTCAGGGTCTGGCCAGCGAAGCGGGCCGCGCGGTACAGCAGTTTGCGCAACAGCACCTGAAACTCGACCGTTTGTGTGCCATCACTGCCCCGGAAAACACCAGATCGGCCCATACGCTGAAAAAGCTCGGGTTCCAGCATGAAGGTCAGCGGGATCTGAAAGAAATCGGCGCTGTTGCTGATTTTTTCCTCTGGCACGCGGCCCGGGACCCGGCCTCTGCATAAACCGGACGGGGGCTGTCTTGCACCCCGCAAGAGGATGCGGACCCATGGCGCAGGAAGCCGGCGTGAAAAGAGGGCCTGCCGCAACTTTCGCTGACGGACAGCTTTCTCCCGTTCTGGGAGCGCCTTTCAGGCTTCATAACCTTTTTCAATTCCAAAGAACACCGCCAGCAGATCGTTCGAGAGCGTTCTTGTCGAAGGGCCTTGGTACAAGAACCGGACGGTGTTGATCGGTGATGCTGTTCACGCAACCACACCGCACCTTGCAGCCGGTGCCGGTCTGGCTGTAGAGGATGCCATCGTTTTGGTCCAGGAGCTAAAACGCAACGAAACGCTTGCAACCGCATTCGAAGCATTCCAGAAGCGACGCCAGGAGCGTGCCAAACTGGTCGTCAGCAACTCGCTCAAATTGGGTGAGCTTGAAATGCAAGGAGCGCCGCTGGAAGAGCAAGGCGGATTGATGCAGGCTTCGACCCAAGCCATCGCCAGTCCGTATTGACCTCTTCAAAGAAGCCTGAGGATGCTGACGCCGCCCCTAGGGAACCTAGTTGCCGCTGCCCAGAATACGGGCTCGGCACTTCGTTACGCCTCGGTCCAGTCATCGCCTGACCGGAACCGGAGCCTGATGACGTTTTTTCAGATAGGGTCTGCTCGATGAAACAGCCGCGTTTTTCTGTTTCAATCACCTTCAGAAAGCCCTCTTTGCTGGCAGGTCTGTCCAGATCGCTGTCAATTTCCAGCGCATGAGGCGCGATTTCATTGACACGTCCGACCGGGCCAGGTCCAGGGGACCAGCCGCGAAGATTGTCGTGTTCAGCGCGTCTTGAGATTTGGCTGTTGAAAGAGCGCTCCTGTAATTGGAGTTCCTTCGTTCATTGGCCAGTTCGCGCAGGCGGCCACGCAGCGCCGTGTCTGGTGCACGCTGCGCCTCGTAGCGGACCATTTCACGATCCGCCCCGGCAATCCGGCACGCCCGCCGTTCCGAGAGCCCGAGCAGGGACCCCAGGTGCGCGACCGCCTCGCGCTTCACGGCAGGC